>JAGWBV010000016.1:363-41878 GCA_021295715.1 Candidatus Poribacteria bacterium
CCAGAATCGGAATATCCGGAAAACCACCGATCTTCTCGAAGTCGGGGCGTGCTACAAAAATACCGCTATCCCCATAAAATACTTTTAGGTATTTACCTCGGGCGTTTCCTGCTATTTCAATCACACGATAGAGAATATTTTTGCCATCGATTTTCTGCCGGAATCCACCACCGATGTAACCTGACGACAGTGCTGATTCTACTGCCTTCAATGCCCCGGGTTCAAGCCAAATATCTGCATGTAGGAAAATCAGGATATCGCCTGTTGCTGCCGCTGCCCCTGCGTTTAACTGCTTTGCTCTTCCGCGTGCTGACGTGAGCACCACTCCGTATTTCTCCGCAATACAGACAGAGTTATCATTGCTTCCACCGTCTACGATGATAAGTTCATGGCGTTCCAATTCAATTTTTGCTTCGTTCAGAATCGGAATAATGACTGATATTTTTCGTGACGTTTCCATGCACAAACCTAAGGGATTGCTGGAATGGAAGAAGAGAAGGCTGGAAGAAAAGACTGGAAGGATACGGCCCCCGACCCTTCCAGTCTTCCAATCTTCTATCCCAACACTTTCCATCTGCTATCCAAATACTGATCACTGACTACTGATTGCTGATTGCCATTCTGTTGAGCGCAAGTATCGGAAAAACAGATGCATAAATCGGATCGGCATAACCACCGATAATTTCCCAATAGATACCGACACACTGTTCAAGCCATGAACCGTCTTCTCGCTGGTGTTTAAGTAGAAACGCTATCCCTCGTTCAGCGGCAGTGTTTTCGGGGTTCGCAAGCAGGAGTGCGTAGGTGCTCCATGCTGTCTGTTCAGCTGTGCTTTCGGTGGGATCCCCAAACATATCTTCTCCCCATCCACCGTCGGCATTTTGCGTGCGTTCGAGCCATGCGACACCCTGCTGGACTTCAGGAGCATTTTTGAGTCCGACCTTGACAAATGCTGCTATAGCACAGGCAGTGCCATACGTATCCTTTGCTAACCAGAGGTCTCGCCAATACCCATCGCGATTCATTTGTTTGCGGAGCCAGTAGACGCCAGCAACCATCGCCTCGCGAACATGCGGTATATCAGGGATATCGCTCTGATCAAAAGCAAGCAGTGCTTCAATCGCATGTGCTGCGATGCTCACGCAACCAACATCTCCTTGCCCGGGTTGATATGTGCTCCAACTGCCATCGCGTCCTTGCTGTGTCTTTAACCATGTGATGCCGCGGTGAACTGCGTTATCTAATGCCTCACGATCAATAGGTGAACCTACAAGGCGTGAGCGAATCAGTGCGAGGGTTCCGAGTGCGGTATCATCAGCGTCACTTGGAAGTGTGCTGTCGCCTAACCCCGAAAACGCCCATCCGCCATCTTCATTTTGATGGTTGACGAGCCACTGCGCGGCACTCTTTACTTTGTCTATGAGTTCATCTGTAAGAGGGATATTTTTGCTTGGGTGTTTCCCCAGTTCATTGTGTGTCGCGTATACCTCTGTCAGGGCAATGATGCTCAACGCTGTGTCCCACACATTCAGGTTTAATGCCTCTCGGCACCCACCATCACGATTTCGCGTCGTTCGGAGCCAACCGATACCGCGTTCGATAAGTTCCGCGATATCTTCATCTGCTTCCCATTTTTCTTGAAGCTCAATAAGTGCTAAAACAGAAAGGGCAGTAATGTAGTTAACCCGAAACCAACTCCCGTCGCTGAGAACGTGCGTTTTCAACCATGCCGCGAGAGAGGCTATCATTTCAGGACGTTTTGCCGTGTTCAGTTCAATCATGATGAAGACAGGTACGAGCGTATGTTGCTCAGCAATGAAGAGGGCATCGAACAGTGGCGTGTTGAAAAGCGCGACAGGTGGCAGGCGATGTCTTGGTGGCTTTAATCGACTGCCAAGGAACGGAATTTTCGTCAGTTGTCTTGCGAGTTTCATGAGAGGGAGAGCATTTTCTGACAGCGTCAGTTCCTTCCAATCGAACTGATCAAAAGCGGCATACGCCAATTTGACTAAGGCGAGGTGTGGGGGAAATTTCGGAACGGATGCCAGCAGTTTTTGGAGGGATGGATCGGGTGAACGTTGATGCGTTTGCTCCAGTATTAAGTGAGCAAATCGGGTCGCTTCTGCATTTGAGATATTTGCGGTATCTAATCCCCATCCGCCATCTTCCTTCTGATTCGCGATAAACCATTCAATCAGAGCCTGATCTGGGGTCTCACCTCGGACGAGTTCAATCCACGCGTACGCGCAGGTAGGGAACGTACTCGAGGAGAGTTGTCCCTCAAAGTTACCGTCTTTACACTGTTGTGTGAGTAAAAAAGCAGTGCCGCGTGTTAGCGCGGATTTAATTTCCTCTGTCATCTATCTTCGGGCAGGAGACCCCATCCTTTAGGTTGGGGAGGAATGCCCGCTCCTGTAATAGAAGTTGAGGCGTGTTAGTACTTTAAAATCAGACCGCTTCGCCCCTGTAGTTAATCGTTTGTTTCCCATACTATATATTGAAAACAAACCCTTTGCGTTAACGCCAGCAAGTCGTGTTAAACCGTATTTGACATGCTTAATCAATTTATTTTTGACGAGGGTTCCTTGACCGAATACACTGCCGCCCACCCGTGAGCGTTTACCACCCTTCGCTTCCTGTTGCCTATGCAACTCTCGACGCTTTATCGGTATCGGTGAGATACACATAAGAGTCGTGTTATCGGGTGTATCCGAACCGCCTACGATATAATAAGCGAGACACCAGCTATCCACGCAATGAGCATCAAAGGTTTCTGATAGTTTCTTTGACGACTTTTTGAGTCCTAACCTATCGCGTATCTCTTGGGTTTCCCACCCGTGAAGGGTTCGCAACTGCCACTGCTTGCGGATTTCGGTATAAAACCACTGCTTACCTACTTCAAGCGGACTAAAGGAGGTATTCCATTTCTTCGCACGTTCTATCGTGCGTGCCTTAATATCTTCTACACAGACGTGTGTGACCGGATACAACTTTGAAAGCCAATCCAGGATACGAAGTTTCCACTCCCACCTCGCACGCGTGCCTGCCGGGATACGTTCTCTATTCGTAAGGCGGTTGGTTCTATTCTTGCGATTCGGACACTTACGAGAGCGTCTACTCCTACGCAACTCTCGACGCTTTTTAACTTTCTTACCGACTTTATTATGCGCGTCTGCCTGAACATTCAAATAGGTATGAGATTCTGATTTGACGGTAAACCCTTCTTTCTTGCTACCCGGGTCTACACCCACAGCAATCTCTTGAGTGTATTGAGAAGTCTCGTAGTTGAGTCGAATACAAAAGAGTCCGTTATCCCAATATGGCGTTGCCTTCCCACTTTTGATAAGGTGTCTGGCAACCGGCGGGGAAGTTGGCATCCGTCGCTGACCTTCTTTAGATTTTATCTGTAGATGTTCGTAAAGGTAGCGTGACTTAATTCGTTCAGGATAAATTTTCGCGCCCGTTCAATTTTGTCAACGATTCTTAAATCTAAAAGGAGGTGCCCGGTTTCGTCCTTTTCCGTTTTTATGGGTACCCAGAAGTCCTCACTTCTCAAATCCCTCGGATTTTCGCGGTACTTGATAGTAAGATCCCTGTTCCCACAATATTGCTTGATTGCTGCTTCAAAAGCCGTGCGAACGTAAATTGCGCAGGCTTTATAGTCATTGGCATCAAGATATTCCCTTGCCTTTTCAAGATATGCCTTATTTTCCACGTATATCGGCACTTCATACTCATCGGTTTGGGAGAAATAGAATTCAACGGCTTTCCACTTTCCGCTACGGGATGTGCGTTGTTTCACAATTTCATACCACGCCTTATCGTAAGTCGTCAAAAAGATTTGGTAGTCTGAGAAATACTCGTCAAGGATATCAAGGACTGGGAGCCGATTTGACATGTCCAAGCCAATGAGGACATCATCTAAGGCGAGAATTTTTAGTGTACTATCAGGTTGGATCAGAATTGATGAAAGATAGATTGCAATTGCCATCGCTGATAGCTTTGCCTCGTTAAGAAAGATGTGATGTGCAGGTATTTCTGTATCAAAGAATTCAACCTTTAAGAGTATCTCTTGATTATCAAGCGTTTTCTTATCTTGATTATATACAATCCCCTGAAAATCTAAGTCGAGCACAACATCATATCCGAACTTGTTGAGAATCTCGTCCACCTTCGGACGTAGGTCCGCTAATCTATTGGCTAATTCTCTATTAAAATTAACTATCTGTCTTTCAAGAGCGGTAATTTGGGTTTTCGCGTTTCTGCGGGGAAATGGCGGCTGAATGGCACTCCAATCCTCGGCAAGGCTTCGCTCTGTCACCGGATTGATGGTATTTGCCAGCAGCCCATCAACCAACAAATCGAACAAATTCACGGTATCGTTTTCACGATGAAGATAGTGTGTTTCTAACAGTGCCTTATAGTCAAGGAACCCCTTTACTTTTGAAGCTTCGGTAATCAACTCGTCATTTGTCTCACCTGTAACACGCTGTGACCATTCATAGGTATTCTTCTTTGACCACCGGTCGGCGCGGAGAGAAAGCTTAATGTGCCCTGGGTCTTGAATAAAAATATTTTGATGGTTTTCAAAGGCAGGACTTTTGTTGCCTTCGTTGTTCTCGTCTACACCGGATTCAAGGAAGTGCTTTAGCGCGAGATATAGCGACGATTTGCCGCTCCCGTTTTCACCATAAACCAGTAGATTCTTGCCTGTTTTGCCCAGATCAATTTGATAAGTTGCAGGAAAGGCTCTGAAGTTTTTAATCTCAATGTCGGTAATTCTCACAATTTCCCCTGAATGACGCGAACAGGTTTTACACTGTCTACAAAGAAAAGGTTACGCCGGATTGGATGCGTTCTTTCATATAGCATCTCAAAGATGTCTCGCAACGCAGGCATCTTATCTCCTTGAATTTCTTCACACAAAGGCAACTGTTCCTCCAACAACGGTTGGAAAAAGTGCTTGTCTCCTTTGTGAAGATCCTCAGGTAGGTAAGACTCATAGACCAAACCATCAATAATTCGTTCAAAATACCCGAGCATCACGGCATCGCGAGCGTGTGCCAAATCCTTGCTATCTGTTGTTGGCTGCTGCTGGAGATAGATCAGGTAATCAACGATTTTAGCAATTAGTGCTTTCTGTATTGACGTAAGGTCGGGAATCGGAATCTGTTGGATATATCCGCTCCGCGCCCGAAGAGGATCGATTGTTAATTGCTTCGATACCTGTGAATAAAACCACTCTACTGTGCGGGAATTGAGGAGCCCGCAGAGCCACTTTTCCTCGGTTGGGATAAGATAGGCGGTTTTGTCATAATAATAGCCGGCTGTATCAACAGCAAAAGTCTGATGGTTATAGGTATTTGGACAGACCAGTTTCGGTTGTGCAAAACGCTCCACATCCCTAAGAGATACTTGAAGTTCATACCACTTCTGTTTGCCTTTTCTTTTTTCCAGGCTTTCGTTATGCTTTTCCAAATACTTCAGAATTGCTGGGTAGTCGTCTATCGCGATGCCGCGATGGGTGAAGATTAACCATTGCTGCGGTGTATCAACGTGCCAACGCCTTAAATCCCGCCCGTGCAAAAACGGCTTCAAAATATCAGTGGATGAGGGATGTGCCGCAATGAGTTCACTCCGTGTTGTTTTGTTTACCACAAATACCTCAGTGGGTGCCGTGTTGATTCCGAAGGCAGGCTTTGCCTTGATGTACTCGCTTAATGGTGGCCCAACATTGCGAAGCTGCTCACGTAAATTCACCACATTCGAGGATTTAATAGGATTGCCATCGGCATCCAACACTTTTTGTGTCTTCGGGTAACGGGTCCGCCGACGTTGTGTCAGCAGAAGCGCGAGGTCCTCTGGCAATTTGACGAGGCGATTCTTCTGATACGTCTCAACATCTTTGTAGGAATTGTGGAACACTGCAATGATGTCAACGCCCAACCGTTTAGCGGTTATGAAATCAGTTTTGGCTTTGTCCCATTCTTTTTGACATAACCACGCTTCCCCACGAAGGTAGTACGCTCGAGCCAACTGAGAGTCCTGTTGAATCGCTGTGGTATAGTCCTCAATAGCCTTATCAAAATCACCTTTGTTGAAATAGACTATACCGCGATTGTTATAGGCACCAGCAAATTTCGGATTTAGCTCTATTGCTTTGTTATAGTCTTTTATAGCTTTTTCAAACTCGCCTTTCTCAGCGTAGTTAACCCCGCGTACACTGTATGCCTCGGCATAACCGGGTTTTAGTTGTATAGCTTTGGTAAAATCTTTTATGGCGTTGGCATAGTCATTTTTGACAGTATAAGCACGGCCTCGATTGTGATATACCTCAGCAAGATTGGGTTTTAGTTTTATCGCTTTGGTAAAGTCGCTGATAGCGTTATCAACCTCGCCCTTGTCAACGTAAGCATTACCCCGATTGTTATATGCCTCGGCGAAATCTGTTTTGTGTTCTATTGCTTCTGTATAGTCCCTGATAGCATTATCAAAATCACCCTTTTTAGTATAGACAATGCCCCGGCCGTAATAAGGGGTGGCATAATCTGGTTTGAGTTGTACCGCCTTACTAAAGTCCGCAATGGCGTTATCAAGATCACCTTTGCGACCATAAATAATGCCCCTATTGTTATAGACTCTCGCGTTAAGCGGGTTAAGGTTGATAGCATTGGAGTACGCACCAATTGCCATATCCAGTTGTCCAAGCAGAAACAGAATATTCCCATGTTGAAAATCCATTTCAGCATGTAGTTCCTTTTCAGAAATTTTGGATGAGGAAGCTGCTTGAATCTGAATCTTTTTAAGGACTCTTCGAATACCATCTACTACATTTTGCCAACCATCACTTTCAGGTTGCCATTTGTTAATCGGATTTCCTTTATCAGGAAGAGCTTGGAAATCACTCAGTTGATGATTTAGCCAATCGCAGTTCTCAAGGATAATTGGAATCACCCTTATCTCTGCATTCAGTGCCGCTGCTAATTCCTTATTACAGTTTTCAGATTCAAGACTATAAGTGGAAGTGAGATAGAGGAGAAGGTCAGAGTCAGCAAGGTTATTGAAAATAGCGTCACGCCATTTGTCCCCTGGCAGAATTTCATTGTCATGCCAGATGCTTATTATGCCTTCACGTTTCAGCAAGGCAAGACCTGTTATCAATTTGTCCTTTTCTGCCGTATTTTTATGTGAGTAGGTAATAAAAACTTTTAACTGTTGGCTCACAGTTTCCTCCCCTCCACAATACGAATTTCTTGAGGTAATAATAACATGCCAGACGAATGGATGTCAACCGAATTTGGGGATATGATACCCACTTAATTTCAAGTGTCACATACCGCTCCGCTGGAGCGGAAGATTGGAAACGCCACGCGGGCTATAGACATATCGCTCCGCTGGAACGAGGATGTGACGCATTTACCTATTATCCCTATTTTCCCTTCAAACTTCTCGCCTTCCGCAACCGTGATTCCACAAGATTCACAACCGCTTCATACACTCCATCCCGTTCGCCTTGCGTGAGATTGAGGGTGTCGAAAATAATCGCATCAAGCGCGCGACGGTGATCTGAGGGATCAAGCATTTCCCAAGCAACTGATGTGAATATTTCTTTATTCTCAAATGCAAAGGTTTTTGGGTCTAAACAAAGCAACTCCGAAACTTCATAGGTCTGAATCTTCAATAAACCACCACCGAAATTAGAACGTCCCGCTATATTTACCATCAGTTGAAACAATGACGAATTCAAGGAGGCACATAAAGGTAATATTAAATCCGAATCCGTGTGGATTTCCTGAAAATTGTCGCTTGTATAACAACCGTCTTGGGCGTACAGAGTTCTTGCAGTTGAGGAAATCAGATAGTTAAAAGAAAGCAATGGAATTTGACGTTCTCCCAAATCCCACCAGCGTGTGCGGACTCGGCAACTCGGTCTCCGATGATATCCCTGTGACTCGCCCCATTCAATATACGCCAACACCGCAGTGCCGGATAACGCGGCTTTATCTGCATGGCACATAAACAACTTGAACTGTAACTGACTCGGATCCACACGGATGCTTTTGCATTCCCGTGGACTCTTGATGATAGGCTTCAGAAATTCATCCTCAATGCCCCATGCCTGAACCCGTTCCGCATCAAGATAGAAGAACTCATTGGCACCTGTTGTGAAACCACGCCGTACCTCCGCAACGTCACTGAGACGGACCAGTTTATCTTTCCCTTTCTCCAGAATTGTCCAATAAATGCCAGGGGCGCGTAGATATTTCCCACCCCACTTGTCCCCGGTGTATCTGTTATCGCGCATGCCCGCTTGTGCCAACTCAGGATAGGTAGGCATTCGCTCGCGACGGTTTTCCACGTTTGGATCGCCTATGAATGTCTTGAAGGTAAGAAAACGGATGTGGGAATCCGCATCGGGAGTCCCGTTGTAGAGAATACTGACAATGGTGTTGATGTCCGCACTCTCAAACTCTCGTTCCGCCTCGCTGTAGCAGATAACGGCACCCGCGGTGTTGTCCAATAGATACTTCTGTAATGGCGCACCGTAGTTCACATCCAGCCAACTGTTGGAACAGATAAAGGTATGTGTGCCGTTTGCGTTGAGCAGTTGAAGCCCGCGTTCATAAAAGTAGACGTAGAGGTCTGCAGCTCCCGTGTAACAGGTGTATCGTTTTTTCAATATGGGTTTGAGTGCCTTGATTTTCTCTTGACGGACATAAGGCGGATTGCCAATTACGACATCAAATCCGTCTGTGATGCCGAACATCCACTCGGGGTCAAAGAAGTCTGCGGTGGCGTTCTGGTCGTAAGGATCCCAGTTGGCAATTTTTTCCGTCGTCTCACTCGGAAACCCGTCCGACTGCAACAACGCGCTAATCTCGGCGCGGAGTTCCGTGTCGCGGTTGCGATACCGGTCTTTGGTACGGGGTGTTCGTGCGGTGAAGTGTCTACGGCGCACCTCCTCCAATGCCTTCTCTTTGGTGTCTATCTCTGGATTGCGGAGGAGAAGTTGGGTGGGTTTCTCCACATCGAGGAGTGAATTCGCCGCGACGAACTTCGTCTCCAGATTCGGCAACGGACGCACGCCTCGGTTTTCGCGTGTGTTATCAACCTCCTGCTCTACAATCAGGGAAATGAAGAATCGGAGTTTAGCGATCTGGGTCGCAATCGGTTGGATGTCTACCCCGTAGATGCAGTTCTCTATCAGGTAAAGTTTTCTGCCGTAGTCGAGTGCGTTGCGTTCAAATGCCTCGTTGATGCTCTCAATTTCGCCCTCTAATTCGTCAATCGTGCTTTCACGGATAACGCTGTCGTCAATCTTTTCTGCTGTCGCGATGGTCTTTTCGACTCTGTCAATCTGGCGTTGCCGCCATTGGGCGTTGCGGGGATCGAGTTTACCGAGCAAAAAGACGAGTTTGTGGAGGATCCCCATCGGGAAGGCACCAGAGCCGCACGCGGGATCGAGGATCTTGAGCGTGTCTATGGCGTTAATGAGATGTTCCACTTCGGTATCGGTGAATTGATGGGGTTCATCGTTGTAGGACAGGAGGTGACGGAGTTTGGTCTCTGACGGGCAATGAATGGTTTCCCTACTACAAACCGCGTTTTTGAGATAGGCGATGAGGGATTCGTCTACCATGTAGTTGACGATCTCACGGGGTGTGTAGAACGACCCGGTCTGTTTACGCGCAGTCGTGCCGGTTTCGGGGTTATACGCGGCGAGTAGATTCTCAAATACCTGACCGAGTAGCTCTGGATCCAGGGCGACCTCTTCTTCTATCGGTGTGTTCTCAGCAATCGTGAACTTGTAGCGATTGAGGATGTGGATTAAACCCCGAACGGTATACCGGCTGTTTTTTGTGTCGTAGACGGCGTTGAGATTTACGGCTTGCGGTTCGGAGAAGAAGAGCTCGTTTGGGACATGGAGCGGGTTATCCTCCCTGTCAGAGAAACCATCTACACGCAAGATCATTTTAGCATCGTCTGGTGCAGGTTTGTCGAGACATTCAAACAAGCCTCCGTTGAGGAACGGAATCGTCTCAAACAAGCGAAGTGCTACATCTGGATCAGTGAAATAACGTTTGTAGCGATAGAGCGATGTGATATTATAGTGTTGTCGCCCCTCGCCGCGGAACTTGCGGGTATTCGGTTTTTCAGGCGTGTTCATCTCTTGATTCAATGTTGCGAAGAACAGGTTCTGGAGGATCGCCTTGTAATAGGTGCTTTCCTGGGTTTCAACACTCGTGAGTAGCTCTGCAATGTCGGTTTCGTCAAACAGAACGTTCGGCACGAGGTTTTGCTCCTTGAGAAACCAGACGAAGATGAGCCGTGTTATCAGGCGGATGATGCAGGTGGCGTTGTGGACATCGCGGTTAGAAACCGCTCCCACCGATTCACCGGCATCGGGTGGAAACGCCACTTTTCCAACTGCCCAGAAATACCAATCGGCAATCTCTTTGAAGAAGCGTCTGTTGAGTTCGGAGGTATCCAGCGTTTTCTGCCACGCCTGATGCAGCTCAAGGAAATTCGTAAACCCGTGCTGCTGATAGAGTCCATCCAGCGACAACTCCGCCAAGATGTCAAGGTGTGCGCGATGCGGATTCACAACATCAATATCCTTGATGAGCGTTACTTTCTCCAAGACATCACGATCGCTATCACGCTGACTCGGTCTACGGTTGATAATCGCGAAGGTGAGCGTGCGTCCATGCTGGAAAATCAGCAGTGCGGGCATTGTATAGAGTTTGTTAATCTCTCGCGTGATAGTGGCGAGTGCCGTGCGGGAATAGGTATCCGCCTTGAGTTTAATGGCGAGAAAGAGATAGGAATAATAGATGGTCTCATCAACGCCTCGGTTTTCATGGAAGATTATGGTTTCTTGTGTATGCTGTCTGATTTCATCAGCCGTGAGTTGGAAGAGGAAGTCTACGGTCTGCCATTCATGGAGCAGTGTGTTCTCTCGGTTCATCCGTCTGTGAGTGTCAAAGTCTTCGAGGAATGCCTTGACGGTATTGGACGAGCGGTTGAGGGTGCGCTGACTTTCGTATCCTAACAGTTTGAGGAGGTGGGTTGCGTTTTCGGCGAGGTTTCCGTCCGTGAAGTTGCTGAGTCCTCGCTGAATTTCCATTTTAAGAGGTGTTTCGTGCATCGTTCGTTTTCCCTTCAGGTTTATATCTGTTTAGTCTATACGAATTCTCACAGAGATGCAAGCGATAATTGTTTGAATCTACGAGTCCTTATTGTCTGGGATTCTCAATTGACTGCAACGGTCAGGATATGCTATAATTCTATGTTAGGAGCAGATAGATTTAAACCCTTGAGGTGTGCCTAAATGTGCAGTGCCAATTTTCTGAGACCCGTGTATTTGGCTTTTTATATTCTGTTTTTTGGGGTAGTGGGTCGGTTTACTGCTCTCGCGGAAGATGATGCTGCGCCTGTCCAATTGGAGAAGATTGTTGTAACGCCGGGTCGTTTTACGATTTACGATGGCGCGTCGGCGAAAATCTCCCTATCTAAGCAGGAAATTGAACGTTTTCCGCTCATTGATAACGATGTCATGCGGGCGGGTCATATTTTCCCGGGCGTGGCTTCGAGCGATTATAGCACACGCTTCAGTGTGCGAGGTGGAGAGAAGGACGATATCTCAGTTAGATTAGATGGTATGGAACTCTATAATCCGTATCATCTCCAAGACTTCGGTGGTGCAGTCTCACTGATAGGTTTAGGTCTCATTCAGAACACCAATTTGCTGATAGGTGGATTTCCTGCGGAATATGGAGAAAAGATGTCCGGTGTCTTTGACATCACGACGAGGACCCCAAACGCTGAGAAATTTTCCGCTAATTTTGGTGTAGACTTAATTAACGCAACCGCCACACTCGAAGGACCTCTATCCCAAAAAGGGAGTTGGCTTTTGTCAGCCCGCCGTGGGTATATTGATCTCATTCTCACGCTCATGGATATTGACGAGAACTATAAACCGCAATACGCTGACCTCTATAGCAAATTAACCTATCAAGTTACACCCACAGATACAATCACCTTAAATGGTTTATACGGTTGGGATACGAATCGGATTCGCGTGGACGATGTAGACAATAACTTAGATTCCCGATACGACAATTCGACAACATGGGCGAAGTGGCGGCATATTTTTGGGGATTCATATTGGACGGACCTTTTTGTTTTCGCTGGCACATCCAGTCAGGATAGAACGACAGGGAAAGCAGATATTGATAATCGCAATTTTGGATTCTTTGGGACGAAAGCAGAACTTACAGCAAATCTTTTTGACAAACACACCCTCCGCAGTGGTGCCACATGGCGTTGGTTGACTGCGCAGTATCAATATAATGTTCAGGAACGGCAGGCGGGTATAAACGTCTACACGCCAATTCTCGCGGATATTGACGATAAGGGGAATGAATTCAATCTATTTCTCCAAGATGAGTGGCAGCTCCATTCCAAACTTGCGCTCAATGTCGGGGGACATTACCTCTACCAACATTATCGAGAGGAAGGTATTCAGCGGTATGAAGTTGGTCCACGAGTCGCACTTGCTGTAAAACCAACGAAAAGTCTCGTTTTGCGGGGGGCATGGGGTATTTATCACCAACCCGTTCACCTGATGGGTATTCCTGTGGAAGATGGCATTGAAACGGTCGGACGCGCTGAGCAAGCCGTGCATTACATCCTCGGGGTTGAGTATACCCCCGTTGATAGCTTCTTGGTGCGTGTTGAAGGCTATTACAATACCTTCGATAATCTTGTTGGGCGAATTCGTGAGTTTGGAAGGCAGAATCAGATTTTTAATTCACCTGAGTCCGGAGATGCCAAAGGCGTTGATGTGTTCATGACCCATGTCGTATCAAATCGTTTGACGTGGACACTCGGCTACGCGTTTGGGATCGCAGAAGAGATCGCAAATGGAACAAAACGCTTCCGTCAACATGATCGGCGACATTCTTTCGCTGTTAGCAGTAATTATCAGTTCGCACCGACGTGGTATCTCTATCTGAGTTGGCGTTTCCATACAGGTGAACCGAGAACCCCTCTTATTCACAGGGAAATTAGGTTACCTGACGGCAGTATTGTCTGTGATCGGCAGTTTGGTGATATACACTCGGCACGGATGCCTGCTTACCACAGTCTCGATTTTCGCATTACAAAGCAGAGTCCTTATCGACGGTGGGAGTTGTCTTGGTATTTTCAAATATTGAACTTATATAACCAACCCAACCTGGACCAGTATGCGTTTAGTCAACTACGCGATGAAAATACAGATGCAGTTATCGGGTGTGCGATTGAAGAGGAACCTCTCTTCCCGATTGTCCCTACATTAGGGGTTACGGTAACCTTCTGACCACGAACGATTTGGGTGGCTAAGCTATTTTTGAATAAGAAATCTTCTAACCTTTGAAGAGAACTGAGAAATGTTTCATCATATCCAAAAAGCAGTAAAAAGGATCTGGCGACGGTATATCAGGAATATGCGAGATCGGAAATTGCCGAAGGTTGCGCCAAGCGTAGCAGAGGCGATTCTCCCCTTAGAGACGGACGCGTATGCTATTGCTCCGAATCAGCTTAAGGACATGATGAGCAGAGGTGCCCCCTTCGTTTTGTTGGATGTTCGGGAAGAATGGGAGTATCAAATGGTTCACCTTGAAGGGGCTGTATGGATTCCCTTCGGCGAGTTGCCAAGGCGCTGCAACGAAATTACCCCAGGGGTAGAGGTAGTCGTTTATTGCCACTGGGGCATGCGAAGCCTTGATGCAGCTTTTATTTTGCAACAACTCGGTTTCAAATCGGTGAAGAGTTTGATTGGTGGTATCGATCGGTGGGCACGCGAAGTAGATACACAAATGCCGCGGTATTAGTCGGCTTTAAAGTCTTGGCTTTGCAGACCGTATTTCTGCATCCGATGCTGAAGCTTACGTCGCGAAATCCCCAACAGTTTTGCGGCTTGAATCTGTGTCCCATTGCTTTTTGTTAGCGCACTACACACGTATTCCTTGATAATTTCGTCAAGGGAAACTCCCTCCTCCGGAATATCAAATTCAACGTCGGTGGTTGGCAGCGATGTGTCTAAAATCTCCGGTGGCAATTCATCTTTATCAATCACCTCATTTTCTGAGAGCACAAAAATACGACGGAGATAATTTTCTAATTGCCGGATGTTACCGGGCCAGTGATACCGTCTGAGCACAGATATCGCCTGTGGTGTAACCTGTTTAGGGAGTGCCTCTGCGTATTCGCTGCTGAACTTCTGGATGAGGAAATTCACAAGCAATGGAATGTCCTCTGGATGCTCTCGCAGCGGTGGAATATGGAGCGGGATAACGTTCAGGCGAAAATAGAGATCTTCGCGAAACGCGCTGTTTCGAACCGCTTGGATGAGATTTTTGTTCGTTGCAGCAATCACACAGACATCTACTTTAATGTTCTGAGTCCCACCGATTCGTCGTATCTCGCGCTCCTCTAAGATGTGCAATAGTTTACTCTGCGTTTGGATCGGCAGATCTCCGATTTCATCGAGAAAAAGGACTCCCTCGTTTGCGACTTCAAAAAGGCCTTTCTTTTGGTGTGATGCATCTGTAAACGCCCCCTTTTCATGTCCGAACAATTCACTCTCAATGAGGGTCTCAGGAATCGCCCCACAATTAATTGGGACGAACGGCTTATTTTTTCGGGGACCGTGTTTATGAAGGGCACGCGCGATGAGGCTTTTTCCAGAACCCGTTTCGCCTGTAATGAGAACTTGCGTAACACCACGGCGCAAAATCCGAGTCATGTTTCTGAAAAGATCCTGCATCTTCTCACTATCACCCACGATCTCATCAATCTGAATTTCTGGTGTTGCGTCATCGCTTTCTTCTTCAATGCTTCGGAGCGCCCCGCGAGTCTGTAACGCGTGTTTCACTTCCCGTTTCAGGACTTCAATTTGAATCGGTTTTTCAAGATAATAGAATGCGCCTTCGTGCGCAACAAGATTCACCGCGTCGTTGAGTTCTGCAAAGGCTGTCATGATAAGCACTGGCAGGTCCGGATCGGTCCGCTTTATTTCCCGAAGCAGATCTCTCCCCTCAAATCGGGAGGACATCCACATATCACTGATGACGAGGTCGAACATCTGTTTTTCCAAACTATCAAGTGCGGTTTTGCTATCTCCAACGGTTTCAACTGTGTACCCTTCACGTTTTAAAATACGCTGTAAAATTGTCAGTTGTGCTTGGTCGTCGTCTACAATCAGTATTGATGCCATCGTTTAGTTCTCCTCATTTAAGCCGGGAATTTATGGCAGTTCTTCTGCATTCAGCGGGAAACTAATTTTAAAAGCGGTTCCCATTCCGATTTTGCTTCGGACTTCAATTTTGCCTTGATGCGCCGTAATAATTTGGTGAGAAACGGCAAGACCGAGTCCTATGCCACCTGTGGCATCCTTAGTTGTAAAATAGGCATCGTAAATTTGTTCCTGAATTTCTTCTGGGATGCCTATGCCGGTATCTCTGATTTCAATCACCACATCTCTCGTGTCCTCATCTATCTGCTCCACAAGGGTTGTGATGTAGATACTACCCCCTTTCGGCATTGCTTGGATACTGTTTTGCACAAAGTTGAAGAGGGTCTGTCGCATTAAGGCGGCATCGAGTTGGACATCCGGTAGATTTTCATCGTAATTTCTGATGACTTGCACTTTGGCTTCCTCAGTGATGAGTGCGAATTCAGATAAAACTTGCTCCACAAGCGTGTTGAGGTTTACGGATTCTACATTCAATCTTCTCGGTCGATTTAAAGTGAGAAACTGCTCCGAAGTCTGTTTCAGTTCGGTTATTTTTTGGTCGACGATTTCTAAGAGTTCCTTCGCTTCTTCGATGTCGTCCTGGCTCACTTTCCGTTGTGAAAAAACAGACTTTAGGTGCTGAGCAGTCATCCCAATTGAATTAAGTGGATTCCGAATTTCGTGCGCCACGCCAGCGGCGAATTGCCCTAAGGCAGCAATCCGTTTTGAATGAGAGTCCCGCAGTTGCCACAGCATCCTTGCGAGATTGTAGGTTGCCCTGCCGATTTCATCTGATGAATACGTCTCTTGAAGTGATAAATCCCCATCCTCCGCGCTTTGAATAATACGAGTCATCCGCTCTAAGGGCTTCATAATTAGGTGATTTGTTGTTAGATCGATCAGAATTACGAGTAGTGCACCGACAATCACAATCAATATTGCGTGCATCAGCAATGAATATCGAATTGACCTGCCGATATAAGGAACATCGAAAAGTACTTGTATGTAGCCAGAGACTCTCCAGCCGACATCGTGCTGCAGTGTCCCTTCATCGAGGATTGGTGCGTGTCGGGGATCGCGAGGTTCTAATTCAGTGCGCTGTGGCGCGGTCAAAACAGCCGTATACTTGATGACAATAGCCGTTGCGTTCTGCCCTTCAACCGCGTCTATTGTCACACCTTTTGTCTCGATTTGTTCGAGGTCTGCTGAATCAAGATTTATGTCCCCGGCATCTTCACCGGCGAGCAGGCTCGAACGAATACGAGTATCGTTTAAAGAGATGTGAACATTTAGCACATCCCGCATATCGGGATGTTCCCGCTTCAGTCCATTCAGCACTTGATCCAGTCGCTGCGCATCAAACCGCCTTGTGGCTTCGATTTCTCTTACAACAGCATTAAGAATTGTGTTCTCAACGATTTTCCTCAGTTCGGCACCCCGTTCTGCGCCCAAAGCGTGAAGCGCGTTCATCTCATTTCGGACCCGGATGCTGTCGAAAAAGTAAAACGCCACGAGGATTGCTATAACACAGAGATTAATAACAAGGGAGTACTTCCATTGGAGTCGCATTTTAACTCATAATTCGTTGTACCGCCTCTTTCCACTGCGCGAGTTTCTCATTGCGTTGCTTTGCGTCTATTTGTGGTGAAAAGACGCGAGCATTAAAAGCGGAGTCTTCAAGTTTTGTTTGCTCGATTCTATTTGCCTCAAGCTCTTCGATGTCGTTCCACACACCAGCTGTGATACCTGCCAGGTATGTGGCACCCAAACCCGTTGATTCTATTTGTGTTGGACGTTCCACATTTATCCCTAAGATGTCCGCTTGGAACTGCATGAGGAAATTGTTCGCAGCTGCACCCCCGTCAACACGTAATTGCTCCAGCGTCATCTCTGCGTCAGTCGACATTGCCTTAACAACATCTGCGGATTGATACGCAATGGATTCTAACGTGGCTCGGATGATTTGCTCGCGGGTACTCCCGCGTGTTAAGCCGAGGATAGCCCCGCGTGCATCGGGATCCCAATAGGGCGCGCCAAGCCCGGTAAAGGCAGGAACAACAAAGACACCGCCTGAATCTGGTATAGCGGAAGCCATTTCCTCCGTTTCTGACGCGCTCTTAATAATTGAGATACCGTCGCGAAGCCATTGGACAGCAGCACCGGCAACGAATACACTTCCCTCTAATGCATAAACGGGGTTTTCGTCTAAACCACAAGCGAGTGTCGTCAGGAGTCCAGTTTTTGTTAATACTTTTTCAGTGCCTGTGTTTAGCATGAGAAAACAACCCGTCCCATAGGTGTTTTTCGCCATACCGGGTTTGATGCACAATTGACCGAAGAGTGCGGCTTGCTGGTCACCCGCCACTCCGGTGATTGGAATCCCATCCAGAGATATATTTTTCCCGAAGGTTTCAAGCCAGAAGTTCCGATAGAAACTCGCTGTGCCGAAGTTGCTTGCAGAAGGACAGACTTCGGGTAAAATCGCTTTCGGGACGTTCAAAATTTCCAAAAGGGTTTCGTCCCATGAGAGTGTATTGATATTAAAGAGCAGGGTCCGTGAGGCGTTCGTGTAATCGGTTTTATGAACTGCCCCATCCGTTAATTTCCAGAGGAGCCATGTATCTACGGTTCCGAAAGCGAGTTCGCCGCGTTCTGCACGTTCCCGAGCCCCACTCACATGATCCAGGATCCATGCAACCTTTGTTCCAGAAAAATAAGCATCAATGACAAGTCCCGTTTTCGCTCTAATCTCTTCAGCAACGCCCTGTTTTTCAAGAAGCGCACATTTATCAGCAGTGCGGCGGCACTGCCACACGATCGCTGGGTAAATCGGTTTTCCTGTTTGTCTGTCCCAAATGAGTGTCGTTTCACGTTGGTTTGCAATTCCAATAGCAACAATATTCAGGGCATTTTCTTTTGCAAAAAGTGTGTCTATTGCTTGTAAAGTGGCGTTCCAGATTTCCTCTGGATCGTGTTCCACCCAACCGGGATGAGGATAGTATTGTGTAAATTCTTGGTATCCTTGTGCGATAATGTTTCCCTTTACATCGACAAGGAGCGCGGTAGTTCCAGTCGTCCCTTGGTCGATTGAAAGGAGGCAAGCGGTATTCGACATACTATAGATGCGGCTCCTAAGCGTTTTCTTTTAGAATAACACCGAATTAGAAAAAAATCAAGTGAAAATCAGTGTTTGGCGCGATCTCAGATTCTAACATTTTTTCGAGATTCAGGTTGACATGATGGCTTTTGTTTTGGTATAATATGCTATTATGCTTTGAATGTATCGTAGCATTATATTATACAGAGATATTTCGTTTTCGCCTGTGATATGCATGGCAGAGAAGTCGGATCACTTTAAAATCCAAATTCGCGGATTGCTCCTACTGGACGGCATCCTTGGTTCGCAAAACGGGGCTGCGCGGAAACGAATCAAACCGTTCTACTGTTCAAGCAATTTACAAATTAGAATATTGTCGAAATATAAACAGATTCCAATGGTTCAGAGAGGAGTAGACGTTGTGAAAAAGATTTTGCTTTGCGCGTTTGTGATATTCTGCTTGGCTGCATATCAGAGTCACGCGCAGATTGAGTGGGATGCTGAAAAGTTTATGCCGTTGTCGGAAGTGAAACGGGGCATGACAGGGAAAGGCTACACAGTATTTTCCGGGACAACGGTGGAAGAATTTGAATGTGAAGTTGTGAGTGTCGAATACAACTTTATCCCGGGGTGGCATGTCGTATGGATGAAGGGTTTGAGTGACAACTTCAAGCGGACGGGTGTCGCAGGCGGAATGAGTGGGAGTCCAATATACATTGACGGACGACTCATGGGTGCGCTTTCCCTCGGTTATTTTAATCAGCGGGAACATGCGAATGGTTTTGGTGTCACGCCGATTGAATTGATGGTTAAGGTGGCACAGCGTGGCATGGAGCCTAATTTAAGTTACGAAGGTGCTCAACTTTTTAATCTCAATTCAGCTGCTGCACAGGAATATGGATTGGATGCAGGGCAGTCTTTGCTTCGCGATGGTCAGGTTGCACAGGGACCGCGTGCTTTCGATGAAATGTGGCGTGACAGTATCGCCGATATGCCTTCCCAAGTGAGGTCCGCACGGTTATCCATTCCTGTCACACTTCCAACGCTTAATTCGGAGGTAATACGGTTTATCAAACCGGTTTTTGATAAACTCAATTTTACCCCCGTTCAAGCGGCAGGCGGTGGAGGTCCCGTTAAGGAATCACCGGTTGAGGAAGGACAGATAATCGGGACGGAATATGTCCGTGGAGACGTTTCCTTTTTTGGGTATGGAACTATCACTCACGTAGAGGGTAATGAACTGCTTGCTTATGGGCACGCTGCGTCTGCAGAAGGTAACGTCAATATTCCGATTTCTGGCGGATATGTGCATTTTATCCTTCCGAGCCGTTCCCGTTCCTCCAAAATAGCTTCTGCGACGCAGCCCATCGGGACCTTGGTGCAAGACCGGGATCCTGCTATTGCTGGCATCATCGGAAAACACCCGAGTTATATTCCTGTAAATGTCAATGTGCAGACTGCTGATGGTAAGCGGCATCAGAAGGCTTACGAAGTGATTCGACATCGCAGTTTCTCTCCAGTTTATACAGGCATGGGGGCGTGGATGCTCATGGACACACTTGAGTTTTACCTGGGAGACTACACGCTCAATATGGAAGCGACTATCACTCTCAAAGAACATCCGAACCTCAAAACACGTGAGTTAGTCTATAAGAATATCTATTCTTCCAGAGGTTCACCCGGGTTTGGGATCATGCAGACGCTCTTGATGCCAATGTTTCAGTTAGCAACCAACCAGTATACGAGTGTTCCGGTCGAAAATGTCACCATTGATGTGAGCATAGAGGATAAACGGAGAACGGCGAGGATTCAAAGTCTTCAAATGGATAAACTCCGCTATCGACCTGGGGATACTGTTGAGGTAGAAATTACTTTGCAACCCTATTTTGAAAACCCGATAGTGCAAACAGGGACAATCACGATTCCTAAAGATGTTCCAGATGGGCTTGTGACGCTCCTCGCCACCAATGCCAGTTTTCACGAAGCTTGGCAGCGTAACCGGGCCCCTCTGAACTTTCGGCATAAAAATATCAATCAATTAGTCGAATTATTGCAACGAGGCGAAAATAACTCGGATATCATTATGGAACTCTTTGTGCCTGAACCGGGACTCACCGTTCAGGGTGAAGAATTCGCACACCTGCCGCCTTCAGTCATGTCAGTCATGAATACCGCAAAGCAGATCGGCAATAGCGGATACACTATGGGCACCACACTACACATTGATAAAGTGTCAACCGACTATGTGGTCTATGGAAGCGGCATGATTCGGCTCGTTGTGGATAGGAACGCAGAGTGATAGTTATCAGTTTTCAGTTAATTTTGATTTTATAGTTTTCAGTTAACAGTCTTCAGTGAAGAGAGGCTTTGGATTAAACAACACGCTTCTTGCGGCTGACAACTGATAACTGTTACAGGAGGATATTTTCAATGCGCCGTGTCATCTCCTTTTGGAGTCTTATCTTAACCATCTTTATTTATGCAAGCATCGCATCTGCAGTCAATACATCTTTATGGGAGCAAAAAAATCACGCGGATTTTGCGTCTGGCAAGCCCAAGGACCTTTCACTTACAAGTACCGGGGATGTGATGTTATCTCCCAAAATTGATTCCTTTACGAAGTTGAAAGAGACCCAAGTTTGGGCACTGGTAGAGGATACAGCCGGAAATCTCTATGCTGGGACCGGGAACGAAGGAAAAATCTATAAAATTGCTGCTGATGGCGACACTGCTGAACTTTATTACAATTCACCTGAAGTTACCATTTACAGTCTCGCTATCGGACCCGACAATGCACTCTACGCTGGCACTGGACCCGATGGATTGATTTACAAAATCACTGATGCTACAACGCCTCCGACGACCCTGCTTAATGAAGGGGACAAATATGTGTGGGCGTTGAAATTTGATGATGCCGGCAATCTCTATGCCGCGACAGGTACTGATGGTAAAATTTACAAGATCACGCCAGAGGGTGAGTCCAGTGTTCTGTTTGATGCCGAAGAAAAGAATATCATGACGTTCCTTCTACACGAAAACGGTTTCTATGCGGGAAGCAGCGACAACGGCATTATTTACCATATCATGGACGATGGGACAGCAAAGGTTATCTATCAAGCGACAGAGAAAGAGGTACGCGCCCTTGAAATGGATACTCAAGGCAACCTCTATGCGGCAGTCGTTACGTCCCAACCGGCTGAACCTTCAAGGGGACGACGCGGTGGTTCAAGTGGACCGCCAACCCCCTCGGGTCCCCCGCCCCCGGGTGGTGGTGCACCGCAAGAAAACAAGTCCAGTATCTATAAAATTCGTCCGGATGGCACGGCGGTTTCAATTTGGAATTCGCCAGAACCCCTTATCTTAGCCATCGTTCTCGAAAGTGACTCGCAAATTTTGGTAGGGACCGGCGATGAAGGAAAACTCTATCGCGTCAATCCGATGAGCGGAGACTCTGTGGAAGTCGGCAAATGCTCGGCAAATCAGGTCGTAGCCATACACCAGAAAAAAGGGGATGGAGACACCAAAACGCTCCTTGCGACGGGGAATCCCGGTAAACTTTTTAATCTTACGGACACCTACGTTGAAGAAGGAACGCTTGAATCTGAAGTGCACGATACGAAAAGTTTGTCTCGCTGGGGGAAACTTTCCTGGGAAGGTGAAATGGCAGAGGGAACAGCGGTTGCCTTTTCAACCCGAACCGGTAATACCAAAAAACCAGATGATACATGGAGCGACTGGTCTGATGAGCTCACGACAGCGGAAGGCTCTCAGATTCCGAATGGAGATGGTCAGTACATCCAGTGGCGTGCGAAGTTCACAACCAGCGACACGGCGCAAACACCTATTTTGAAGAAGGTTACCCTCGCCTCCGTGCAGACGAACGTTGAGCCGCGCTTTACCAGTATTGAGGTAGATGATGGTAGTGGTAGCGGGAACCAAGAGAGAGGACGCCGCGCGTCTGGCGGAAGTTTACCTCCCCCAGGGGCACGCGGTGGCGATAGCGGCGGATCAGGCAATGCAGGCGACGGTCCTTCTAAAACATGGAAGGTGAGCTGGAAAGTTGAAGATGCAAATGCCGATACGTTGCAATATACCCTCTACTACAAAGCGACTGACGAGAGCAACTGGCGGCTCCTCAAAAAGGAATTGGCCAAAGCGAACTATGAATGGGATGTCACTACCGTTCCAGATGGACGCTATACCTTAAAGGTCGTGGCAACCGATAAACTCAGCAATCCAGTTGGATGGGCAAAATCCGCTGAGAAAGTGAGTATGCCGGTTGAGGTGGACAATACGCAGCCCAGTATTGGAGAAATCCAAGTCACTGCGAATGGTGACAACACCTACAAAATTGCCTGTGACGTTACGGATATGACCACACCTATCCAGAAAGCCGTCTATAAGATTGACAGTGATGAACACTGGAAGGTTATCTTCCCTGACGATGGGATCTTCGATTCCAAAAAGGAGCAGCTCCACCTCGAAACAGGTGAACTCCCCGAAGGGGCACACACGATTATCATTCAAGTGACAGACAGGGCAAAAAATACGGCTGTCGGTAGGACAAGTTTCTAACCGATTATAGTTTCAGGGCGGGTTTGAAACCCGCCCTATTTTTTTGTCTGAACAATTTTCAATGGCTGGGGTCGCTTGTAACAATATCGATTGCGGTATAAATGATGTCCAATAGAGCATCTAACTCTGAAATTGAGATCTGTAGCGGAGGCATCAAGACGATGGTATTAACAAGCGGTCGAAGGATCGCCCCACGGATGAGTGCCTCTTTGCAAACTCGGATACCTACCTTCTCTTCAAAGGGGTAGGGCGTGTAGGTGTCCGAATTTTTCATTAATTCTACACCGGCGGCAAAACCACAGACTCGGACATCCCCAACGTGCGGTAAAGCATAGAATTTCTGAAGTCGATTCTTGAAGTGTTCAATAGTCGGTTGGAGTCGGGAAAGGAGATTTTCACGCTCGAAAATAGCGATATTTTCTAATGCAACTGCACATGCTAATGGATTTCCAGTGAAGGTATGTCCGTGGAAGAAGGTCTTAAGGTCCCGGTACTCACCGAGGAAGGCGTTATAGATTTCATCGGTGGTTAACGTCGCCGCGAGTGGGAGATACCCACCTGCGAGTCCTTTTGCTGTACAGAAGAGGTCGGGTGTAACGTCCTCGTGCTCGCATGCCCACATTTTACCGGTGCGCCCGAACCCAGTCATCACTTCATCAACGATAAGAAGTGTTTTCCATCGTTTTGCTAATGCCGCAAGTTCCTTTAAAAATCCGTTCGGAGCAATAAGCATACCGCCCGCGCCCTGGATGAGCGGCTCTAAGATAATACCTGCGATGCGCCCTTCATGTTCAGAGAGTGCGCGTTCTACTGCAGTGAGCCAATGCGTTTTAACCGCAGATTCATTAGCGTAAGGAGGGTGATAGGTTTCAGGAGCGGACACGCGGATACCTTTGAAAAGGAGGGAATCAAAAGTAGTGTGGAAACTATCAATACCACCGACACTCATCGCTCCTATCGTGTCCCCGTGGTATGCATTATCAAAATGGATAAACAGTTTCCGTTGCTGTTCTTCCTTGTGTTGCCAGTACTGATACGCTATCTTCAAGGCAACCTCAACAGCGGTTGAACCGTTGTCGGAATAAAACACCTTGTTCAATCCCACAGGTGTGAGTTCTACCAATTTCTGTGCCAGCTGAATCGCGGGGATGTTACTGTATCCAAGCAGTGTGGTGTGGGCGATCTTGTCTATCTGCGTCTTGAGTGCAGTGTTCAGTGCTGGATGATTATGTCCGTGAACATTCGTCCACATGGAAGCGATTCCATCAATATACCGATTTCCGGCAATATCAATGAGGTAGCATCCTTCACCCCTTTCAATGATGACAGGCTCTTCCGCCAGCCAATCCTGCATTTGTGTAAACGGATGCCAGAGGTAACACCTATCCCAATCGACAAGCGTTTCTTTATCAACCATAGCCTATAGCTGCAAGTTTCGCTATCCCTTCAGTTTGGCATAATGCACTATTGGCTCAAGTCCGAGCGATTCACATGTGCCGCTTTTGGAGACGATAATCGTCAATACTTTATTCCGATAAGTCGCCTGAAAATCTTCTGGCTGTCCTGAGATCGGCATGATGTTTGTGAAACCGTTCGGGAATGAACTCGCGCGACCTACAACGGAAGTGAACCTTGGATCATCCAATTGGGTCTGAACAGTTAAAATACTTTCAGGTGCGGGGCGTTCACCGGGGACATACGGCGAACTGAGTTGGATTTCATACGCGTAATCCGGCATCCTATCGGGGAGTTCATGCTCTTCCTTCAAGACCGAATTCGGCACCCACCTCGGAAATTCGATTTCGACCTCGTAGTGATTCGTCAGCTCTGTAACGCGATTTACCATACCGTAGCGTCTGTAACGTTCCCGGACGTCGTCAGAATAGATCACACCATTTGTGAGCACCGATCCGGGCACCGTTTTGCGTTCTTCTTGTGGCTGAACGGTAAGAGCTGAACGCAAGCCACTTAGAAGTGGGGTTGCAATGAGTGATGGAAACCATCCGTAGAAAGCCGCACCGTAGCGCTGTTGTTCAACTTCGGAATTGAACTCGTCTTTAAATCTGTAGATGCCTTCTGAAATGGCGATGATGATCCCCAAGAAAATCATCAGATTGCCTTCACTTGTAAAAAGGTTAGCACTTTGCCCTTTGAGCCCGACGAAGAAGAGGATAAGCGGATAGAGTGTCAAGTTGATGAGGCTATTGATACCTGTTGATACCGCAGAACTAAAGACAACCGAATTGCCTGCCATCTCCTCAAGTCGTGCTTTAAACTTCGCTGAAAAAGCACCGAGCAGCGGTTGTAGAAGCAGTGTTAAGACATTGTATGGTGTGCGAAGTCTTGAGTCTGGGACCTCCGGTATTTGCGCAAATTCCTCAGGTATACCTTGTTGCTTCCCTTGTGCGGCTTTTCCTGTTTCGCCAGCTCCTTCGTCCATGGTTTCAGGTTTAACGAAGGTCTCGAAGAATTTACGATTTATCTCAATATACGATTCCCATTCGCTGGGGACATCACTTTCCATGGAGATTGCGTCAACCGGACACGCAGGTTCGCATGCCGCGCAGTCGATACATTCATCCGGGTTAATATAAAGTTGATTTTCGCCTTCGGTGGTGTGTATACAATCGACCGGACAGACATCAACGCACGCTGTGTCCTTTACATCGACACACGGTTCGCAAATAATGTAAGCCATTTTCCCCTCCTTTTTGGTGTTTCACTGTTAAGTATACCACAATTCAGTGCCTGTGGCAAGGAATATTGCTGATTTCACAGTTTGACAAATAGGTGAATGATGACTATAATGGCATCGAGACTCACGGATATAAGAGAAATCAAAGGAATACTTAAAATTCATAACATCAAAAACCAAGCACGGAATGAAATGGAGTGCGACTCAAAATCAAAACTTCCTAATAACTGATGACGAAACTTATCCGCAAGGAATAATTAAAAAATGATTAAGGAACCTGAAGATTTTATTGTCGAGGAACTACCGCTGTACGAACCTACCCGCTCAGGGACGCACACCTTTTTCGCTATTCGGAAACGGAATCTCAGCACCTTGGAGGCAATTAACAGAATTGCACGGGATTTACAGGTCCGCACTCAGCAGTTTGGTTACGCAGGCTTGAAGGATAAGAACGCAGTCACAACACAAGTGCTATCTGTCGAAGGGGTGCTACCGGAACGGGTTTTGAGAATTGAGCAACCGGATATTGAAGTGCTTTGGGCAGAACGGCATCCGCATAAATTACGGGTAGGACACCTTCGGGGCAACCGGTTTCAGATAATCCTCCGCGATATTCCCCATGATGCCCTACCTCTTATCGAACCGGCAATGAAGCGATTGGCAACTGAAGGGGTGCCGAATCGCTTTGGAGCACAGCGGTTTGGGAATAAAAACGATTCACATCTGATTGGCAAAGCACTGGTAAAGTCGGATTGGGATGCCGTGATGCGTTATATGCTCACGGATGACGTCCTACAGGTCGATGATATCGCCCGCCGTATGCAACGGGAATTAGCGAAGAAACCCCCAGAAAAGGTAGTAATGTGTATTCCACACCGGCTCCGCAAGTTGTTTTTGTCGGCGTATCAGGCGTTCCTATTTAATCGCGTTTTGGAAATGCGAACCCCGTGTTTGGGTAAACTTCTTGAAGGCGACATCGCTGTGAAACACGATAACGGAGCCCCTTTTCTCGTTGTGGATGCTACCGCTGAGCAACCGCGAGCGGATGCGTTTGAAATTAGTCCTTCAGGCCCGATTTTCGGGTATAAGATGCGCTTACCAACCGGCGACGTGCTCGCATTGGAGATATCGCTCCTTGCAGATGAAGGGGTTCGATTTGAAGCCTTTCGTAAGGTTGTCGGTATCCGTTTACCGGGGACGCGCAGACCTTTACGGATGGCGATGCAATTGCATGACGTGTCTGCTGTCAAGGGTGAGGGAGTCCATCTCAGTTTTATGCTGCCTGCGGGTGGGTATGCGACTGTCGTATTGGAAGACGTTATGTCCAATATACAGGTCCCTTAAATGGTAGGTGTGGTTTCCGAGTCGCGTTGGAGGGTAGCGTCTTCAATCTGCCGGTGCAGTTCGCTTGGATTTTCGGAATCTAAAGAACGTCCACGCCCCTGATGCCAATAGGACGACCAGTAATACAATCAGACCGATATTCAAAAGATAACGTCCACGATTCAGTTGCCATAGCCGCTGGCTTGCCAGTTTAGCGGCGGAACTTCCCTTGTCTGCTTTCATTTTCGTCTCTTCCCAATACCTTTTTGCAAGGGCAGGCTGACCGAGTTGCTCCGCGAGTTTTGCTGTAACAATGAGATAGGTGACATCCTGAACGTCTTGTTTCTCTACGGCATCAGCGAAGGAACTGAGGAGTAGAACTGTTAAGTCAGCGGACATTTGCGGGAAATCGCTCGTGAGTTCAATCCCATTCTGAAAAGCAGTGACAGCCCCTTGATGGTTATGTCGGTCGAATTCGATTTGTGCCACTTCAAACCAGGTTCGTTTCACAAGTTGCAGGGGTTGTACTATGTCGGTATAGCCGTCAAACGTGAAAGTTGCCGAACCGTAATTCAGGGCACCCTGTTTCACAAAGAGCGTGTAAGTTTCGCCGAGACGCAATAAACCTGAATCCTCCCACTCATCAAACCGGTAGACTCCATCCGCTTCCACGGTCTGTTGATGCGCCGTTCCATCAATCCAAACAACAGCTTCGACAGGTGATGCACCTGAAACGCCTATAACGGTTCCGTGAATAGCAATAGACTCAAGTACCCAAGCAATATGGACGGATTCTCCAAGTTCTAACTGGAGTTCAGCGGTCTTGGATGGCGGGATGACGTATCCTGCTTTCTTCACGGTTACAGTAGAAGTGCCTTGTTGCAGATTTTCTGTGATGAGTTTCGGTGTGCTTCCGATCTCTACGTCGTTGATGGAAATATCTGCGCCTTCGGGGAATGTTGTGACCTTAAGCGCAGGACTGAGTTTAAGCAGTGCCATTTCGACATCCCCAGTGGGTGCAAGGATACCATCCAAAAAATCAGGATTCATTCGCAATAATTCGTAGCTTTCTATAATACTGAGTTGTCGATTGTCATCTGCATCGGTTGTATCTACCGTGAGCGTATCGTGGAGTTGCTGAAGGAGGGCTGTTGTGTTTGCTGTCTCTGCCGATTGAATTGAGTTGAGCGCAGCAGTACCGAGCGTCTCGCGGTTCGCGTAGTAGGCGTTTAGGTTCGTGTCCTCTGTGTAACCATCGACAATAACAACGGTGTGCTTTCTTTCTGTCTCTCTGAACCAGTCGTTGAGGGTAGCATCTTGGATGCCTTGTTCGTCTCCAGGTGTTAGCAGATGCATAGCGTTCATACCTCTCGGCTTGGTAACTATCCCATGATATAGAAAAATCAGGGTATCCTGAACGGCTGTTTGCCTTCCAATTTCCTGAATCATGGCATGGATCTCTTCAGAGGTGGCACTGTCCCCTTCAAGGTGGTGGATCTGTTCACTCGGTATTTTTCCGCGAGTCGTTAGGAGTTCAATCAGTAAGTTCACCGGTTCATGGGCACGTGCTTCCGGTGTTGCGTCCACAATTAGCCAGTATGTACCAGAATCAGCCGAGAGTTCTGGTGTTGATACGAAAACAACCAATGCGACAGAAATAAAGATGGAGATAAAAGTAATCTTCTGCTTTGACATGTTTTCATCCGAAGTGTGTATTTCAGAGTCTCTAATTTGGTAATAATTTAACAGAAATTCTGAATAATTGCAAGAAAAAAGAACCTCTTTGGGTGTTAAAATGTCTAAACTTTTATCAAGAAACTGCGTCATAATGTTATAAACAAGATCTCTTTGGCGTGCCTTGAAAGTTTAAACTAAAATGTTATAGAATTTCGGAGTCTGTCTTGTATTAAGCATTCAGGTCTGCTGTTAGGAATTCCGCCCACAGATTTGCAGCAGCCAGCCTTAGGCAAAATTGGAGAGACTCGCATAGCAGCTGCAATTCAAATAATAATAATACGGTTTTGGCGAAACGCATGGGTTCCCAAAACTTCCTGTTAGAAAGTGTTAAAACCGACACTAGGCGTCTGCCAAGAAGCACGTCTACAACTGTTGGAACAGACAAGGAGATGTTAATGATTCACGGGAAAGTTATGTCGATTGTTTTGTCAAAGTTTAAAGGAATACCCCATTCAAGTTTCCGAAGCTTGCTCTTAAAATTCATCCTCGCTGTTCAATTTGCAGTCGTTCTTTGTGTCAATGCGCAGGAACCTGCCACCGAAATTGACTTAACCCAGCCTTTGACCCTTGAACAATGTATCCAGGTAGGTTTGGAAAAATCGACGAGTATGCGAAATGCGCGTTTGAATCTTGCGATACAGGAACTTCGGGTAAAAACTGCGCGTGCTGATTATTTTCCACGTGTTTTTTCAACCGGTGCTTACGATTTCTCTGATCGAATCGACTTCGGCTTTGAGCCTGAAAACTACAATTTAGGATTGGGGGCACAATACACAATTTGGGACAATGGTCAACGCGAGGGCGGGTTCGCGCAGGCAAAAGAATCCCTGAGCGCCACTGTGAGCCGCAATGAGGGGATCAAACAAAGTTTAATTTTGCAAATCACTGAAGCTTACTATGATGTCCTTCAATTCCAAGCGTTGGTTGAAGTGAGTGAGCAAAATTTGGCAAGGGCGCAAGAGAACACGCAACGGACTAAGGATTTTGTAGAGGCAGGTTCGCTCATTCCAGCGGATGTAGCGACGGCTGAGGTGCGAGAGGGAAATAATAGATTAGCACTGCTAAATAACCAAAATTCACTTCAAGTTGCCAAAGCCAGGTTACCGCGGCTCCTCGGTTTAGATCCGGGTGTTTTAATTACTGTTGCGGCGGATGAAGCGTTTCAGTTATATCAACAACGCGGCACCATTGAAAGATTACAAATACCGGTTGAGGAAGCTATCCAGATAGCACTTGACAATCGTCCGGAATTTAAAGAAACGGAATCGCAATTGAGATCACAGGAATGGTCCTTAACGCTCGCGAAATTACAGCGTTGGCCCCGTCTGAATGCCGATGTTGACTACAACGTTAACCTCGACGATTACCTCCGCGAACGCGAGAATTTCTCTGACTTCCGGAGTTGGAGCGCAGGTGTGTCCCTTAATTTTACGTTTTTTGACGGTGGTATTTTGGGAAATCGGGTCAAAGAGTTAGCTATGCAATTAGAGCAAACCCGTGAAAACGCAAGCGACTTGGAACGTTCCGTCGCGTTAGATGTCCGGCAATCGTATCTCAATCTCAAGCGCAGTGAAGCCTCTGTTGATATCGCCAAAACACTGGTTGTCAATGCCCGGCTCAGTTTAGAGGTTATTCAAGGGCGTTTTGATGTTGACAAAGCCATCCTGCTTGAACTCCTTGATGCCCAAACCAGTTATGCGCAAGCACTATCAGATGAAGTGAATACTTTCTACGATTACAAGATCTCACAAACCCGTTTACAAGATGCCATGGGAGTATTACAGTAACCATGAAAGATCGAAAAAAATGGATTATCATCGGAGTCGTCGCCTTGGTTGTTATCGCTGTTGGCGCAATTGGTGCGACTCGGATGGACTTCAGTTTCGGTCAAAATAAGAAGGAAACTGAGGTAAAACAGGAAATTGTGCGTCGCGGTGAATTCATCGTTCGCGTCCGTGAGTCTGGCAATCTGCGTTCCTTCCTTGAAGTGGATGTCCGCTCGAACGTGGAAGGCGAGATCGTTGAAATTTTCGTTGATGAGGGAGACGAGGTCAAAATAGGCGATCGTTTGCTCCGAATTGATGATGAGCAAATTCTGGAACAAAGGAAACAAGCGGAAGCGAATCGTGATGCCCAAAAAGCCCAACTCCAACGGGCAGAACTCCAAATTCAAATTACTGAAAAACAGGAAGAAAGTGGTCTTGCGCAAGCACGCAACTCCGTCGCTGTGGCACAGGCGACTTTGGATTCATTTGTTGCAACGACGCAGCAACGAATTACTGAAGCAGAAACACAAGTAGCGACGACACAAATTGACCTGAATCGAGATAAGATTGGCTTAAAGCAGGCTGAGATCGCATTATCACAAGCAGGACTCATGTTTGATCGGGCGGAAACGAGTGTTGAATCCGCAAAGGTGGCACTCGAAACAGCGGCGTCCGAGTACAATCGAAACAAAGAACTGTTTGATAAGAAGTTAGTTTCAAAGCGGACGTTAGAGGAATCACAAAACCAACTCGCCGGGGCGCGATCGCAGTATGAAAACGCACAGAAAGAGGTGGAGTCCCAAAAGGAAACCGTTAAGTCCCAGGAAGAAAATATCAATGTCCGGCAAGAAGCAATTCAGAGCCGCGAATCTACCTTGGAACTCAATAAAAAGAATGTTCTGACCCTTAAAGAATCGGAAGAAGCCCGGAAAAAGCAATTGGAAGCGGAATTGGAGAACGCTCGCACACGGCTCCGTCAATTGGAAGAAACGACTGAAGAAGAAAAGGAATTAACCCGTCATGCAAGAGTCGGCGCGGAGGCGAGTTTGCTCCAAGCACAAAGTCAGCTTGAATCACAACAAGAACGCTACGAATGGACGACAGTTATAGCTCCTATAGCGGGGACGGTTACGCGCCTCACTGTTGAGGAGGGAGAAATTATCACCTCGGGACGTTCCGCTTTTTCACGTGGCGATGCAATTATGCGCATTGCCGACCTCAATCAGATGATTGTGAGGACGCAAATAAATCAGGTAGAAATCGGGAAGGTTAAAGAGGAACAACGCGCCGAAATCAGCGTTGATAGTTATCCTGGACAGGTCTTTCCGGGAAGGGTTAGCGAGATTTCACCGAGTGCGACCCCCCGTGGTCCCCAGAATCAGAGTTCCGTCATCACTTTTGAGGTAGATGTAGAGGTTATCGGTTCTCCATCAGAACTCCTGCCCGGTATGTCTGCGGATGTTGACATTATTGTGTTTGAAGAATCCGATATCCTTCAACTGCCAATACCGGCTGTGCTGAGTCCAAAGGTTTTTACTGTAAGAGCAAAGGTCAATTCCACGGATCTTGGACAATTTCAGGAAGGTCAGGAACTCAAAATCCGGAATTTGATTGGTAACGAGTTCGATGGAAATGTCGGCAAGATTGATCCAGAGGAAACGCGTGGTAATCTTGAAATCTTGCTCGAAGGTGCGCAGAAAGGCTTGAAGAACGGTCCGACTGAGATCTCTATTGTTATTTCTGAACAGAATGTACTCTCCGATATAGAAGCGGAAGTGAGTAGCGAGCGGCAGTATTTTGTTATGTTAGATACAGGTGAACCCAAAAAAGATAAAAAAGAGCGAAAAGGCGTCAAAACTCACATTACAATCGGACAGCGTAATAACACCCACTTTCAAATCACTGGTGGTTTGAAGGAGGGAGACCGCGTTTTTGTGCCTTCTATGCAAGAATTGACAGAAGGACAAGGAAATGATTCAGAAGAAGAAGGCAAATAAATCAAACTTATAGTAAAGTTTAGAATTAATTAGACACTCTAAAGAGGCGAGGGTACAATCCTCGCCAGCGGCGGGGAGGGTTGTTTCGCTGCGCAACTGTCTACATATTTTCCGACTTTACTATAAACGTGCTAAATTGTATTTCTTGTTCATGCTTACCTTCATAAAATCAAGGTTAAGGAGGAAACGTTGTGTTAATAGATGTGCGAGATTTGACGAAAATCTATCAAATGGGTGATGTGCAGGTACATGCCTTACGGGGTGTGTCCTTCGAGATCACACAAGGTGAATTCATTGCGATTATGGGACCATCCGGCTCTGGAAAATCAACCATGATGGATATTCTGGGGTGTCTTGCAACGCCGACATCGGGGCAGTACTACCTTGAAGGTGAAGAGGTCGGCAAGCTTTCCGATAATCGCCTGGCTGACATTCGGAATAAAAAGATCGGTTTTGTGTTTCAGTCGTTTAACCTGCTCCCACGAACCAGTGCTCTCAACAATGTTGAATTACCGCTGATTTACTCGGGTTTGGGTAGAAAAGAACGCAAACGGCGCGCATTTGAATCCCTGGAGGCAGTCGGTTTAGCAGACCGCGTCGATCACAAGTCGACCGAGCTGTCTGGTGGTCAAATCCAGCGTGTGGCCATTGCCCGTGCTTTAGTCAATAGACCTTCAATGATCTTCGCTGATGAGCCGACAGGTAACTTGGATACCCGTTCTGGCACCGAAATTATGGCGATTTTCAACCGTTTGAATGATGAAGGCAATACCATCATCATGGTGACACATGAAGCTGAAGTCGCTGAACACGCCAAGCGCGTTCTCCACATTCGTGACGGTTTAATCGAGCGAGATGTCAGACGAAATGGCGATAATGGCGGGGATACTGGCTAATCTACGGAAAGTCCACAATGATCCGACACGACTATGCACCACGTCAAAATTACCACTCCATCCCGCTTACACTTTTCTCTGCTTGATCTGAATGGTGTGTTGGGACGAGTTGATGGAGGGTTCGGTCTCGCAATTGCTAAGCCCAATTTTCAAATTATTGCTGAGCGGGCAACTGGCATTCATCTACCATCTTCCGTATATCGCGATCGGACTGCTGCAGTACTTAAGCGACTTCAAGAAACCTATCCCTTTCCCGGCATTAAATTAACATTTCAATCTGAAATCCCGATGCACTGCGGATTCGGGTCTGGAACGCAACTTTCTCTCGGTGTTGCCCAGGCAGTCAATCTGCTATATGAACTTGGATTAGATGTGCAAGCATTGGCAAAAGTCGTCGGACGCGGTGGCACTTCAGGTATCGGTATAGCGGCATTCCAAACAGGCGGTTTCATTGTTGATGGCGGACATCGTTTTCCAGAACAGAAGGCATCGTTCCTGCCCTCCTCTGCACTTGGAGATATTCCGCCACCTCCTGTTTTGCTCCGTTATTCGTTTCCAGAAATGCCATTACTCATTGTCATGCCGAATTGTTCACGAATTTATGGTGACACAGAGATCGAATTGTTTCAGACCCTCTGTCCACAACCAGAATGGGTGGCACAGAAGCTTTCACACATCCTATTGATGCGAGTACTTCCTGCCTTGGTTGAAGGAGATATGCGCACTTTTGGCAAAGCCTTAAATCAAATTCAAACGTTTGGATGGAAAAAAGTGGAAATTGACGCACAAGGCACTGAACTCCAATTGACGCTTGACTTCTTACGCGACAGTGGAGCTTTCGGTGCGGGTGTTAGCAGTTGGGGCTCGGCAATTTGCGTGGTGGGTGAAGATATTGATAGGTTAAAGCGAGGCACCGAAGCATTCCTAAAAACACTTCCAGATGGTGGTTCATGTTTTGTTACGCGGGCGAACAACTTGGGCGCGCGCGTTGTGCCGAGTTAAAAATAGAAACGGGCGGATGTTACCATCCGCCCGTCATCTGTATTATTTATCCCTTACTTGGGGAATAGTACGGGTTATCTCCAGCATCGTGATCAGTCGTGTCAATCACGTGCTTAATCTCAGGAAATACTTCTTGAATCATCGCCTCAATGCCGTGTTTGAGGGTAACATTAGCCATGCCGCAGCCTTGACAACCGCCGCCCATGTGAATGTACACAGCATCCTCCTCGACGTTCAGGAGTTCTATCTGTCCGCCGTGTGCCGCTACAGCCGGATTAATCCGTTCGTCAATCAGTTTCTGAACCTCTTGTGCTTTTGGATTGTCCCATGTTGGTGTATTTGGGTTTTCAATATTGAATCCACTGGAATTCAGGTCATCGACATAGTCAATCACAGCCCCTTTAAGGTCAGGTGCGCTTTCTGCATCGACGAGTACATTGAAATGCTCACATTCAACAACAATATCATCCGCTTGTGCTTCAGTCGCTAAACCCAAGCTGTATTGGAAAGCGGTAGCAGTTCTGCCTTGAATACTGATGCGAAGTCCTTCAACTTCAACCTCTTCAGTTTCTACCACTGCTTGAATCTTCTCTTGTGCGGCTTCTGTGACTGTAAGCAAAGGGGTTTCAGATCCTTTGATTTTCTTCAAGAAATTCTTCATAGTTACCTTCCATGAGCGGTATTATGCCGCAGTTTTCCCTGCCCAGGATTGAGAGTTTGACCGAAATTCGCCCATTTCATCATAAAGGTCATACAATCGTTTGATTGCATCTATTTCCAGTTGACGGACTCGTTCGCGGGTAACCTGCAAAGCAACACCGATTTCTCGGAGTGTTTTCCGTTCTCCATCCTCGAGTCCGAAGCGCATTTTCAATACTCTCTGTTCGCGCTCTGGGAGTCTTTTGAGAAATTGAGCAGTCAGATCCTGATTAATCATTTCAGCGATCGGACCATCTTCTCCACTCGTTATTGGATCTTCGATTAAGTCGCCCAATGTAGCAGCGGAACGTTCATCGCTCAGCGGCAAATCCATTGAGATGGTATCAGCGTTAAACGTTAGGATTTCTTCGACCTGTTTCAACGTCAAATCTAAAGCGTCTGCGATTTCGTCGCGCCGCGGTTCGCGTTGTAGCTCTTGACACAACGATGCATAGACAGCGTCGAACTTGTTCATTTTTGCAACTACGTAGGAAGGTAATCGAATGGAGCGGGAAAAATTGTCAAGCGTACGCATAATGGCTTGTTTAATCCACCAAATTGCGTACGTGCTGAATTTAAAGCCCTTCTGATAGTCAAATTTGCTCGCTGCTTTAATCAGACCAATGTTTCCTTCTTGAATCAAATCTTCGAGTGGAACGTTGTGACCTTGGTATTTAACTGCGATAGAAATAACGAGTCGTAGATTCGCTTGGACAAGTTCATCACGCGCGGTACGCGCTTCGCTCTCGGCTGCTCTAATCCGTTTCGCCAGTTCCTGTTTTCCTTCGTCAGATAATGCGTCACTTTTCACCAGCGCGTCTTGTAGTTCGCTTACCAGTGTTTTTCTTGCTTCGCTCCTGCCAGCTTCAATTTGTTCTGTCAGTTGCTCTTTTTTCTCGCGAGCTAATAGGTCTACTTCTACTAAGGCACCTAAGAGTTCGCCTAATGCTTTAACCTCTACAGCTTCAATCCGTTTTGCCAATTGCTTTTTCTTCTCACGAGCTAATAGGTCTACTTCTACTAAGACATCTAAGAGTTCGTCTAACGCTTTAGCCTCTGCAGCTTCAATCCGTTTTGCCAATTGAACTTCTTCCTCGCGGGTTAACAGACGGTGGCCTGCTACGCTCCGAAGCCAGCTCGTTAAAGCACTCTGATCGCTACCTTTATAACTTTCCGAGGGTTCTGCCTCATCTGGCGGATATGTTGCCTCCATATATGGATCAACACTTTCAAGACTCGCTGTTTCACCGAAATACTCGGCTTCCATCTTTCTCCTCTCCTTATTACAGAATTTTGATAAAACAAAAATTAATGATACATTATGTTAAAACGTTTTGTCAAGCAAAATGTTTAATAAAAAGCGACATTTCACAAAAAAACTTGAAAAAACTGTGATTTTAGCAGGATTTCACCGAAAAAAGAGCGCAATAGCGGTGCTGCGTCATCATTTCGCGTAAGAAATCGCGCGAAGCACTCTCAATTACAGGAAAAGAACGCTATAGGTCTCAGCAAAAGAATCTCCACATAGCCGAAAAATGGGCAAAAGATACTATGTAGAATGTCCGATTAAGAGCACCGCTGTTGGGAGTGAAGTTTCTGCCGCCTGTTCAAATGCTCTTGCGATGCACGGAACATCCGCGTCTGTTTCAAGCATTTCATAAGGGAGATTCCACGCTTTCAACGTCGGTTCAAGGAAAGTTGCTACGGAATCAATCCATTGTCCATTTTTATCTCGATTGTGATAACCACGATATCCAATGAATACCACCACTGGCACTTGCATGTTGACAACGGTGCCTCGGATCGCATCGCCTGATTCCAAGAACCCGGTATTTTGGATGATGATCACAGGCTTTTTGCCACCAACGTATAACCCTGATGCAATGGCAAATGCTTCACCTTCACGGGTGACCGTAATGACTTCGATATCAGGCTCTGATCGTAAGCGTTCATAAATCCGGGCACTGCCGTTATCTGGAACGCCTACAGCGTGGGTGATCCCCTGTTTTTTTAGTTCATTTACTATCTTCTGTGCTGATGCCAATTTTTAATTTTTCCTTATTTTAATCCTACCTTGCGGAGGAAGGACGGACGTTTCGATTATCAAATGCGTTCCTTAAACCCGCCCTCCGCTACGCTTACGGACTACGGGGTTTGATACTATAGGACTTACACATTTCCTCTTGAAATCTGCCTAATCAGGGGATTTAGGGGGTTAAATAACTGCAATATGACTTTTTTGGTGAAATATATTGCTGTTTTACGCAATTTGCGTAAGTGCTGACTCTCTTAAGAAACCCCTTTGTTGTGATTTCTACCGTCTGCCTTCAACCAAATCATCAACCACTGTTGGATCGGCGAGGGTGGAGGTATCACCGAGGTTGGAGATGTCGCCTTCGGCGATTTTCCGGAGGATACGCCGCATAATCTTGCCGGATCGCGTCTTTGGCAGTGCCGGGGTAAACTGAATCTTGTCAGGCGTGGCAATAGGTCCAATTTGTTGTCGGACTGCCTGTTTGATGCCTGTTTCCACTGCATCTGATGCCGCTTCGCCTGTCATGAGCGTAACATACGCATAGATGCCTTGTCCCTTGATGTCGTGTGGGTAACCGACGACTGCGGCTTCTGCGACTGCGTCGTACTGCCCGATTGCCCCTTCCACTTCTGCTGTGCCTAATCGGTGTCCAGAGACGTTCAGAACATCATCGACGCGTCCTGTAATCCAATAATAACCATCTTCATCGCGTAGGACTCCATCGCCTGTCATATAATAGCCGGGGAATCTGCGGAAATAGGTGTCTAAAAACCGTTCATGGTCGCCGTAGACAGTTCGCATGATACCGGGCCATGCCGTTTTAATACAGAGATAGCCGGTTGCCGGGTTACCTTCTACTTCGTTACCCTCTTCATCAAGTATCACCGGTTCAATGGCGAAGAACGGGAAGGTCGCCGAGCCGGGTTTCAGTGGTGTTGCGGCGGGCAGTGGTGTCATCAGAATCCCACCCGTTTCGGTTTGCCACCATGTATCTATGATTGGACACCGTTCTTCACCGACGATATTGTAGTACCACAACCACTCCGGTTCTTTGATCGGTTCACCGACTGTGCCGAGCAGTCTGAGCGTGGATCTGTCGTATTTTTCGACCCATGTATTCCCTTCTTTCATCAGGGCGCGTAGTGCCGTCGGAGCAGTGTAGAAAATATTAATGTTGTGCTTCTCAACGACCCGCCAAAAGCGTCCAAAGTCGGGATAGTTTGGCACACCTTCAAACATCACACTGATCGCACGATTTGCAAGTGGACCGTAGATAATGTAAGAATGCCCAGTGATCCAACCGATGTCGGCTGTGCACCAGTAAACATCGCCCTCGTGATAGTCAAAAACTTGTTGGTGTGTATAAGAAGTGTAGACGAGATAACCCCCTGTCGTATGCAAAACCCCTTTCGGTTTACCGGTCGAACCGGAGGTATACAGGATAAAAAGCGGGTCCTCCGCATTCATAACTTCTGGTTCGCATTCTGTATCGGCGGTCGCCATTGCTTCGTGCCACCAAATATCCCGCGAATCATCAAAATCGACCGTATCTCCAGTGCGCTCCACGACGACTACCTTTTCAATAGAGGGACATTCCGCAACCGCGGCATCTGCATTTACCTTCATCGGTATATCGCTACGCGGACCCCGCATTGCGGTATCTTGCGTAATTAGCAATTTACATTCAGAGTCATTAATTCTGTCTCGGAGGGATTCTGCTGAAAATGCGCCGAAAACGATAGAATGGACAGCACCAATCCTCGCACACGCTAACATCGCGATTGCCAACTCTGGAACCATCTGTAAGTAGATACAGACGCGATCGCCTTTCTCAATGCCTTGTGCCTTCAGGACATTGGCAAACTTCTTGACCTCAGCGAGAAGTTCACTGTAACTGAAGGTCTTATCTTCGGACGGATCGTTCCCTTCCCAGACAATGGCGGTTGCCTCGCCGTGCCCAGCTTCGATATGCCGATCAAGGCAATTATAGCAAGCGTTCAGTGTGCCGCCATCGAACCATTTAATCTCGCCCTTAACAAAATCGTACGTCAGTCGTTCCGCGATCGTTGCCCAAAATGCTTCCGGATCTTGAATGGATTCGGCGTATTGTGCCTGATATGTTTCTAAACTGTTGACGTGAGCATTCTCTATGGGATAAGCAGTTTCTGCTGGTGGAAAAACGTTATTAGCCATCTTATATCATCATCTCCTCTACAAATCAATCTGGAACACGCGCTTAGAACGCTCTGAAAGTTGTATTGAACATATTTTATAGGAAAACCGTTTCCGAAATTGCCAATATACCTTGCGTTTTTAATAAAAAATGAAGTATAATTACCAATCAACAAACCGTTTATTTATCATTGCATAGCAGGTATGGAACGATTGTCAATAGGGACGGACAACCAATAGAAATACAATACTACCGCGGTCCAAATGGTAGACAACCTTTCATTGAATGGTTTGAATCCATCCGAGATAGAAAGACGCGAAACAGAATTGACAAACGGCTTGCGAAACTTGAAGATGGCAATTTTGGTGATTGCCGATCTGTCGGTGGAGGTGTCTTTGAATTGCGTCTGCACTTTGGACCAGGATATCGCATCTATTTCCGTCAAATTGAAAATATACTCGTCCTTCTGCTTTGTGGTGGAGACAAAGCATCACAGCAGCGGGATATTGAACTCGCGAAGGCCTATTGGCGAGAATATGAGGAGACACATTAATGAGAGAAATGGGGAACTGGCGCGAGTATCAAATTAGAAGACTTGCTAATGATCGAGAGGAAGCAATTGACTATCTCCAATTGACATTGGAGGAATACCGTGTTGACAGTGATTTGTCTTTTTTTCTGAAGGAACTTCGGGTCTTTATAGCATCACAAGGTGGGGTTTCCGAACTTTCCAAACGCACCAGTATTGATGCTGAAACACTCTTGGATGCTCTCTCTAACGCGGATGCCCCGCTATTCGACATACTCAACACTATATTAAATGCCTTTGGGTGTCAGTTGCCAACTGCCAATCCTTTTAAGCGCACACCCCTACATCGGCTAATTGACTGGATACATCCGGCCCGAAGGACTCAAAGAGCAGCTTACAGACTAACTTCAAATAGTGTCGTAACATTTTCGGATTAGTACACCTTGGGGATATCTTCATCCGATATCCAATCTCCCAATAATTTGGTGAGTCCTGGATCATATTCCTTGAGAGCATCCCTCGTTTCAAATTCACCCGCGTAGTACCACATCCTAACCCCTTCTGCCCAATATGATCCAACGTCTTGCAAGGACCTCGGATTACAATCCCATGTTTTTGAGGCGACACTTGCTTTGTAAGATTTTTCTAATGAACTATAAAAGTTTAGATCTATTTGGCAAATTGCATAGTTTATTGCACAGGCTAAGACAAAAACAAAAACCCCCATGTTTGGCTCACCGTCCCATTCAATAACCGATGCCAGATATCCTGGAAACTCTTGATTTTTTTCTGGTAAGAAAGCACATCCATATTTATAGTTTGGATCGTTTTCATCCAATTCCAAATAAGCTGCAACACTTTCCCCTTGTGCAACAAGAATACATACAAAACCAATTAGTTCCGTGCGGATTTCAGGGCGTTTGGAGGTGATTTTCAAAATTATTTCCTGTGCTACATAAAAAGCCTTGTCATCCACATTCTTAGAACCGATTATCACCATATCTTCGACTTCCAAGTGTTTTGTGATTTGTACTTTATTTTTTGCTTTCAGAGGCTTTGGTGCCAGCATTTTAAATTTCCTTTTGTAGAACTTACTTATCCGTTCAGATCAAACATGGACTATTTTATAGTCGTTTTCAGATACATTATACCATTGTTGAAGTGCCGATGCAAATTCAGATTCACCTTATGCCTTGGTAATCTTTTGAAGATTTACTATACCTACCGGGTATCAATGTAGATGTTATGTGTTTCGGAACCGCTCATCGAACCAGAATCTGTAACCGATCTCAGGAAGGCAACCAAAAAGACGAATGAAGGGCTGCCGTCTCTGAAACAGATTCTAACCAGTCTATAGCGGTTGCTCGTTCTGTTCAGTGGTGATTTCGACTGCGCGTTTGGCATGTTCTAATCCGTTGCGGCTATGGATATTTTTACAAGAAGTAACGAGTTCCTGATGATAAAATTCCATATTCTCTACATTTGTCGATTATTACTTCCCTATTTTTACAATTTTCCAGAATAAAGTAGTTTTCCTTCAAATCGCTAATTCTATTAATAGAAATGCTCTTCTGATTGAGTTCCTCAATGAGGACGGTTGGAACAAAGTATAACTCAAAAGCGTTATCGCCTATTGGATGCACTCCGATAACAACGTCTGAGGTCGCTGTGGATTGCGTATAAGTCTTGACACCCGATTTGTACTCTCTGT
>JAGWBV010000017.1 GCA_021295715.1 Candidatus Poribacteria bacterium
TTGGGAGTTGCCCGGCGGCGAAGGTTGGGAAGAGGAGAAAGGTGTTGGTTGGGATGTCGGTGCACGGATCGGCTCACTTCAAGAACTCACCCAAATCCAACTCGGTTTAGATGTCTCTTGGATGTCCTATATTGAGGATATTGAGGAGGAAGATGGTATTTGTCGTGTCTACGGATTTTCCGATGAAAACTTAGACATTGATGCCCTCGCAAACGATGGGTACGACTGGTTTACGAAATCCGAGTTGCAACAGCACTTCGGTGAGAGTGATGCTATTTGCAGTGCTGTTGATACATGGCAACAAGCGGATGTGATTCGGGGTAAAGGCACAGCCTGTCATCAGAGCCGACACCAGTTTGATGCCTAATTTACCTACTGGAATCGGCTTCGAGTCGCTTTTTCTGCTCTTCGAGCATCTTCTGCTGACGTTTGACGCGTTCTGGGACTAAACGTTCTCGCTGTGCCGTTGGTTTGAAATCGAGACGGTTTTTCCCTAATCCGTGCAGCACCCCTAACTCCACAGGTGAGAAATCGTCTGGATTCTCACGATTGAAATTCATCGGTTCCTTGAGGGAAACTGGCGGATTCGTGATGAAACGGGCGCGTCCGGAAGGATTCTGCGAAGCAGCGTGCAAGATGAACGGATGCAGCAGCACGACATCGCCTGCATTTCCCGTGATTTCTACAAAATCTTTGCATTTGTCAATGAGTCCGCCAAACCCGCCCGGCAACAATCCTTCTGGATGTTCATACAACCGCTGTGCAACATGCTGGACCGAATCGCACGCCACAAACGTTCCGCCACTCTGGGGATAGATATCCGACCAGACGACGATTGTGAGCAAGCCCTGTTCCGGGCTATCTAAGAAATGACGGAAGAAATCACCATCTTTATGCCATCCACCGACTTCTGGTGAAGGTGGTTGCCATGGTGTGTCCGCGCCTAACCCGAAGTTAATAATAAAACCATCACTCCACCCGGGTTTAGAATCGCCCCAAAAATTGACAATCCTGTCTTCATCGCCGAGTAGATCACAGATGGCATCCCACGCCCTCGGTGCAACGTCCTCAATCAGTACCCTGTTCATGGAAGGCAGATGAACGCGCGGTTCCTCCCAAGTCGTTGGATCGTCTGGATCATAACCGAGTCGCTTAAAAGCGAAGGCTTGCCATTCTTCTGCCAACTCGCGCGGAAAGCAGTCTTTCAGGATAACATGTCCCTTCTCAATGAAGTGGTTAATATCTTCTTGGGTAAGTGTCCTATAGGTTTTTGCCATCTTTTAATTTTTCCTTGCGGTTCGGTCGGGTGATTTGTAGGTTGAGGTTTTTCACGTAGAACCGCCCTCCATTACATTACGGGCTATCGGTTTTGAGGCTATCCGAAGAAGACCTCTGTGGTGTTGGATGAAAACCTCTTAACCAAGAACTGACAATTACTCCTTGTGGTTCTGTGCAGACGCTACAATTACTCAATACTCGCTAACAGTATTTCTACGAGTTTTGTTGCGAACTCGTCGTCATTGATGTGAGCGTCCATCTCAATAACTGTGACGTTGCTGCCGATATGCGCCTTCAGATTCTCACTCCATGCGGTGCGTGCTTCCGGAGAGTCAAAGGGTTGTCCTGTTTTGTCGATCGCCGATACGCCCTGAGTTGGAATGATAACTGTTGTAGGTCCCTGTGCCTCGTTGAGTTTACGAGCCATGATGCGTCCAAGTTCAGCGGTTTCTTCAGCGGTTGTCCGCATCAGGGTCACAGTCGGATTGTGCTGGTAAAACAACCGATCGCTGAACTGCTCTGGCACTGTGTCAGGGGGACCGAAATTCACCATGTCCAGTGCACCTGGGGCGACAACTTGTGGCAGTCCAGATTCTCCGGCAGCTTCCAACCGATCGGGACCCGCACTGAGTATCCCACCCACCAATTCGTCAGCAAGTTCTGTTGTTGTCGCGTCTAACACGCCAGCGAGAAAACCGCCTTTGACGAGATCTTCCATCGCTTGTCCACCGGTACCCGTTGCGTGAAAGACGAGGACTTCATAACCAGCGGCTTCAAGGATTTCCATCGCTTTTGTGACGCATGGTGTTGTCACACCGAACATCGTCGCGGCGATTAAAGGCTTGTCTACTATCGCCGCAGGGACTTCCGCATTCACCATCCCGACGATCGCACCAGCGGCGTTGGCAAGAATCTGCCGTGACAACCTGTTAATGCCAGCGATGTCCACAACAGAATACATCATACTTATGTCTTTGGATTGGACATACGGACTCGTGTCACCCGATGCTAAGGTTGACACCATAATTTTCGGGACACCTACTGGGACTGCCTGCATCGCCGTCGTGCCGATGGTCGTTCCTGCGGAACCACCGAGTGAGATGATCCCGTCAATTTCGCCTGCTGCCTGTTTTTCAGCAACGAGCGCAGCTGCACCTTGCGCCATCACAGCGACACTGTTACCTCGGTCGCCTTCATCTCTCAAAGCCTGGAGAGACGAACCGCCCGCTTGTGCGACTTCATCCGCAGAAACGTCCGGCGTTAATTGGGGTTCTCCCAATATACCCGTATTAATAACACACGTTGCGGTGCCGGTTGATTCTATCTGTGTTTTGATAAACGAGAATTCCAAACCCTTCGTGTCCATTGTGCCGACAATGCAAACCGTTTTCGTCATGCCCGAATTCCTCCACTATTCTATAAATTTAGGAATTACATTTTCGTGATTGTTCATGCGTCATAATCGTGATCATATTCTGCTCAATCCTGAAGTTTACCGATGTTTCATTCGCGCCCAGACCGTCGCCAACTTATTCTTAGGGTGGACAGGCAGATGAGCGTCTATAGTAAATTATATGGCGTGTTGCAAAGGGTGTCAAGGGATTTTAAAATTGACACAATTCAGGAGATGTGATACACTTAAAAAATGGCTGTCAGCAGTCGGCTTTCGGCTGTCGGTTCAGAACTTTTTGAATGACCGTCAGTCTGCTGTTTGATTCGAGCGTTTCAGAAAACTGAAAGTACCCCGACTGATAGTTGAAAGTCGATAGCCAATTTGCTATGTCAGGTTAGCGGAGGAAAATACGTGAAATCAATCGATTTTAAACAAGCAGGATTAACATCAATACAAATCTTAGTTGTCGTCATCGTTCTCGGAATTATTGGGGCAGTTCTTTTGGCACCTCGGTTGCTCGGACAGGCGGGACGGGCTTTACAGGCACAAGCCGCTGAAGACATTGAAACGCTTGGTATTGCTCTTGATAGGTATGCTAAAGATAACGGTGATTATCCTTCAACTGAACAGGGATTGAAGGCACTTTGGGAGATGCCTGAAGCACCACCAAGACCTATAAACTGGATAGAGCCTTATATTCAAATCCCGATCACGGAAGATCCATGGGGAAATCCGTATGTCTATGTTCGCCCTGGTAACCACGACCGTTACGGGTACGATCTCATCTCTTTCGGAAGTGATGGCGTTGAAGGTGGGACAGGTGAGGCAGAAGATGTCGTCAGTTGGATCCGACGTGATGAATAATTCACGGTGACACTCGTGCTTAAATAACGCGAAGAGACCCCTATGAGGAGATGTGGAGGCACTTATGAAGATTACCCAGATTGACGTTATCGAAGTGAGAGTGCCGTATCATGAAGGCATTTATGAACTCATGACGCGTCGTAATCTTTACCAGATTGATTACGTCTACAAGGTACACACCGATGTAGGACTCGTTGGGATTGGCGATGGGGCGTCTCAGGCGGATGAAGTTGTTCAACGTTATGTCGGTAGAAATCCGTTTGAGTTTATGAATGGCTGGGCACCGACCCCTCTTCAACAGGCTTTTTACGACATTATGGGGAAGGCACTCGGCGTGCCGGTGCATCGACTTTTAGGTGAAAAGGTTCACGACAAAACGCAATTCGCTTACTGGTCGATCGATATGACCCCGGAAGAGTGGGCGGCAGAAGCACAACACGCTTATGCGCTCGGCTACCGGCTCCACAAAATCAAAGCCCGGCCGTGGTTTGAAGTGCTTGAGCAGGTAGAAGCAATCGCGGGTGTTGTGCCAGATGATTATCGACTCCGCGTTGATGCAAATGATTCGTTTGAAACCCCGGAGCGGACCCTCGAAGTTGCACGTCAACTTCAAGGTTACAATATAGAGTCATTTGAAACGCCGATTCCACAAGCCGATATTGATGGATACCAAGAGATCAAGCGACACACCGATATGCCCATAACAATTCACTTCGGCAACCCCGATCCAATCGAAGCAATACGGGCAAATATGAACGATTCATTTATTATCGCTTACCCAGACTCACGCCCTGCCAATGCTATACGAGAGGCGATTATTTCAAACGCTGCCCATCTTCCGGTATGGATACAAATTGTTGGACTCGGTATGACGACCTGCTACGTTATGCATCTTGCCGCAGTGATGCCAAATGCAACCATGCCAGGGATTACACTAAATGCTTTGCGCGCTTTTGACCTTGTTACACCTTCAACGATTCCGCTTGTTGATGGATACGCAACGGTTCCAGATAAACCCGGATTAGGGGTTGAATTGGACGAGGACGCGCTTGATAATTGTCGTACTTGAGGAGAAAAAAATGAAAATATTTGCTGCCAGTCGAGCACAGGCTTTAACAGTTATTGTGAGTTCGCTCATCCTCGCGATGGGCTTCGGTATTTCTGCGCAAGCCGCGAAACTCGGTTTGGCGAGTGCTTGGCTCTTTGAGGAGAATGGTGGAAAGGTTGTTAAAGACATTGTCAGTGGACACGATGGTGAGATTAAGGGCACGCTTGAGTGGGTGGATGAAGGCAAATTCGGGGGTGCTTTGAAATTCCCCGGCAAAGGTGATAGTTACGTCCGCGTCGATCACGACGATGTTTTCAATTCCGATCCTTACACATTTATCGCGTGGGTTAAGTTGGAAGCCGCCTCATGGCAATACGTTGTTTGGCGAAATGGGGATGTCTGGCCCGAACCAAAGGATGTCCGCCATCTGGATATATGGATCCACGATGCTGACTATCCCGTGTTTATGTGGCATGTCAAAGGCAAGGTTGGGCGGATTGAGGGTAAGACCATTGTTGCTGATGGGGAGTGGCACCATATCGCCAAAATCTATGACGGTAAAAACGTTCAGATGTTCGTTGATGGGAAATTGGAGGGCGAGGAACCGAGCGGTGGCACATTGGATACGAGTAAGTCGCCTATCTGGATCGGCGCGCGTCCCGGCAACGTTGCTGCAACAGGACTCTTTGATGAGGTAGGTTTCTTCACGGAAGCACTCTCTGAAGATGAACTCAACGATGTTATGGAGAATGGGTTAGCTGATTATGCCGCCGTTGATGCTGCTGGTAAATTGGCAACAACTTGGGCTCTACTAAAAAGAAAAAAATAAGTATAGGCACATCCGTGTGCTGAAGCAGAAACGGAGAAGATGCATTATGCAAATGCACGTAGGTGGAGAATGGATTGATAAATCCGATAAAATTGACGTACTTAGCCCCTTTGATGGTTCGGTCGTTGATACTGTTCCGAGAGGGGACGCAAACGACGTTGAAACCGCTATTCAGACGGCAGAACGCGGCGCAAAGATCATGGCGGGGATGACCGGCTATGAACGCTACGAGATCCTGCGTAAAGTTGCGGATTTGATGGTGGAACGGGCGGGCGAACTTGCCGAGGTTATCACCCGTGAGGAAGGTAAAATCCTCGCCGAGGCGACGATTGAAGCGACACGCGCCTCCGAGATTATTGCCCTCTCTGCGGAGGAAGCAAAACGATTAACCGGTGAAACGATTCCCCTTGAAGGCGCACCGGGTGTCCAAGGCAAACTCGGCTTTACAGTACGCATGCCGTGCGGTATTGTGGCTGGCATCAGTCCCTTCAATTTCCCATTACCGATCGCCGGTGGAAACGCTATTATCATCAAACCTGCGACGGACACACCGCTCTCCGCTCTAAAACTGGTGGAACTCTTTTTGGAAGCCGGGACACCGCCTGAGGCGATTCAGTGTGTGACGGGACCCGGTGGCGAAATCGGGGACACCCTTTGTGCAGACCGGCGCGTCCGAAAAATTACCTTTACCGGTAGCCGTGATGTCGGCGAGCATATCTGCAAGGTCGCAGGATTGAAGCGTGTCACGATGGAACTCGGCTCGAATTCGCCGCTCATCGTCATGCCCGATGCGGATCCCGAAAAGGTCGCTCGTGCAGCAGCGGCATCCGGTTATTCTAATGCCGGACAGGTCTGTATCTCAACGCAGCGTGTCATCGCACATGAGAAAATCTACGGTGATTTCTTAGATGCGTTTGAAGCCGAAGTCGCTCAAATCAACACCGGTGATCCTCTCGCAGAAGGGACACGGATGGGGCCGATGATTCGAGAAGGAGATGCCACACGTGTTGCCGAATGGATTCAAGAGGCAGTCTCTGATGGGGCAGAGCTCCTCACCGGTGGAGATAAGCAGGACCAATTCGTTACGCCTGCTATCCTTGCCAACGTCAAGCCGGAGATGAAAATCTCCTGTGATGAGGTCTTCGGACCGGCTGTCGGTGTGACGCGCGTCAACGATATTGACGAGGCGATCGCCCTTGCCAACGATACAAACTACGGGCTGAGTGCCGCAATCTTCACACAGAACGTCGATTGGGCAATGAAGTTTGTGCGTGAGGTCGAATCTGGCAACTTGATGGTGAACTGGGGCACGCAGTGGCGTGCAGATCTGATGCCGTATGGTGGCGTCAAAGAGAGCGGTATGGGCAAAGAGGGTCCGAAATACGCCATAGAAGAGATGACCGAATTAAAGATGGCGGTCTTCCATTTGGATAGTTAATCGCGAACATTAGATTTAAACATAAACCCACTGTTGATACAAATCAGCAGCGGGTTTATGTTTTGTCGGTATACACGCTCTGGGGCGTTTCGTTTCTGTTGGGAAAGCAGTAAGTGTTGCGTCAGCGACGCACCTACAAGCAGAGAGAAGGGACACCGACGACGGCTTTCCGATAGTCTACTCTTCCTCTTCGGTTTTCGACGCAGCGATTACCTTCTGTGCAACATCGTCCGGGGTGATTTCGTAATGCGAGAATTCCATCGTGAAGGTACCACGGGCACTCGTCATCGACTTAAGATCGATGGAATACCGGAGCATCTCCGAAAGCGGAACGTTTGCTTGGATAACCTGCTTTCTCCCCATCTGTTCAACACCCATTACCTGTCCACGTCGTCCGTTCAGGTCGCCGATAATGCTTCCCATGAACTGTTCGGGCACCGTGATATCGACGCTCATTACCGGTTCGAGCAAACACGGATCTGATTCTTCGGCAGCGGCGGCAAAGGCGATAGAGCCAGCGATCTGGAACGCCATATCCGAAGAATCAACAGGGTGGTATTTACCATCATAGAGATCAATTTGGATATCGACGATTGGGAAACCTGCAAGCAAACCTCTGTCCATTCTCTCGCGGATGCCTTTTTCGACAGCTGGGATATAGTTGCGCGGTATCGCACCCCCAACAATGTTGTTAACAAACTCAAAACCATCACCGCGTTGCAAAGGGGCGAGATTAATCGTGACATCGCCGAACTGCCCTCTTCCACCGGATTGGCGTTTGTGTCTGCCTTGGACGCCTTGGACTCTCCTACGAATTGTTTCCCGATAGGGCACTTTTGGCGGTGAAAGTGCGGTCTCGACTCCGAATTTGTCTGCCATTCGTTCCCGATTAATATTAATGTGCAAGTCTCCGAGCCCAGAGATGAGAAGTTGTTTCGTAACTTCGTTCCGCTCAATCCTGAACGTCGGATCTTCTTCGGACATCCGTGTGAGTGATGTCATTAACTTTTCATCGTCGCCTTCACGCGTTGGGTGTATGGCATAGGAGATGACGGAGTTTGGGAAATCAACACCTGTCAGCTGGATGGGGGTATCTCTGTCGCAGAGCGTATCCCCGGTCTGGGTCGCCGCAAGTTTCGTGAGCGCGCCGATGTCTCCTGCTTCTACTTGTGGTGTGCTGATCGCCTCCTTACCGTTCATGAACGCCGTTTTTCCGAGACGTTCAATTTGTCCTCGCGTCGAATTACTGACCTGAGTATCCCCTTGTAATATGCCGGAGTAGACACGAAAGAAACTCAATTGCCCCGCAAACGGGTCGGCAATTGATTTGAATACAACGGCGGACATCGGTGCATCCGGTGATGGTTCGCGACTGTCCGCTTCATTCTCTGCAGATGTGACCGCGCCTACGTCAACCGGAGATGGACAGCCCGTCAACAGTGTATCCATCAATTGTTGCACGCCGATATTGTTCAAGGCAGCACCACAAAGCACAGGGGTAAACTGATTCTCGAAAATCCCAAGTTGTAAACCGTTCTGAATCTCTTCGTCCGATAGTTCAGCTTCAAAAAACTTCTCAATGAGTTCATCGTCGCTTTCTGCAGCGACTTCAACGAGTGCTTCGCGGGTTTCTTCAGCCTCTGTTTCCAAGTCTGCAGGTATCTCAGCTTTTGCAGCGCGTTTGTTTCCATCGGGTTGCAAATAAGCCGCCATCTGTATGACATCGACGACACCGGCAAACTGGTCCTCTTTACCGATCGGGAGTTGAGTAGGGACCGCCCGAGTCTCTAAAATGTCTTCAATGGTCGAGAGTGCGTTTTCAAAGCTGGCGTTCTCTTTATCCATCTTATTGATAAAGATGAGGCGTGGCAATTCGTATTTGTCCGCTACCTCCCACACCTTTTCGGTTCCACCTTCGACACCGGTTGTTGCATCGACAACGACGACAACAGCGTCAACGGCTCGGAGTACGCTGTGGAGGTCGCCGTAAAAGTCTTCTGCACCCGGGGTATCAATCAGATTTAGTTTATGTCCTTCCCATTCTGCAATACAAACTGAACAGTTGAGGGTTGTTTTACGTTCAATCTCGTCAGCGGCATAGTCAGCTACAGAAGTTCCACTATCGACGGCACCCATTCGCTCAATAGCACCGCTGTTGTAAAGCATTGCTTCAACGAGTGATGTTTTGCCTGCTCCTGAATGCGCGATAATTGCAATGTTTCGGATCTGGTCTGTTCTGTATTGTTTCATACGTCCAAAAATTTCTCCTTTTACTTTTAACCACACGGAATAGACGGAATAGAGCGAGCTACGCCGTTTAAAACTAAATCTTAGCACAATATGGCAAAAATGTCAAGAAAATATTTATTTCGATGTCATTCTTCCGCGAAAACATCTGTCGTGAGATGTGTGATTTAAGTTATAATGAAGAGACTCATGAATCATAGTGGAACTCAAAAAGCACAGCATATCGGCTATCAACGTGTTGGTGTTAGAAGTTAGTTCATCAGAGGCTCTTGCTGATTGCTGACTGGAATTAAAAAGGAGGCATCCATGCAAAATATTTTCTTTGCGTTCGGTTCAGGTCTGAGTCTACTGGGTGTTGTTTTTGGAGCATTTGGGGCACATGCGTTGCGATCAAAACTTTCACCAGAGATGCTTGAGACGTTTGAAGTAGCAGTTCGATATCAGATGTATCACAGTCTGGGGATGATTGCTGCGGCGTGGGCGGTATCGCAGTGGCAGAACCAACTCACGACTGCGTCGGGATGGTGTTTTTTCGCAGGTATCTTGATTTTTTCAGGCAGTCTCTATATCCTTAGTCTCACGGGTATTCGATGGCTTGGCGCGGTCACTCCGATCGGTGGGTTGGCATTTATCGTGGGGTGGGGGTGTCTAACAATTGCGGCGATTCGCGGGTGAGTCTCTGTATTTCAATCTATTTAAGGTTAGGGTCATTTAGTTCGCCATTTTTAGGAGAATTTTGGATGCCCTGGCCCGGTAGGTGCGGTTTCCTAACCGCACCGGATCCACCCAAAGTCCCATAATTGCTTAAAACTAAATGACCCTAATTTAAGGTTGACAGTTCTGACATGTTTATGTAAAATAATTGTAACGAAGGTAACGTGACACATCCACTTTGTAATGACCGCGAGCATCCTATATCTGCTTGGCGCAGAAGGCGGCGATTCGATACTCCGGCTATAAATCTAAGGAGAATCTCTCATGAGAAAGTTGAATATCCAATGGATTTACGCGTGCATTTGCTTAGGCTTTCTGCTAATTGGGCACACCGCAGAGGCGATTCGTTATGAGTTTGATAGTGACAAGGAGATTGCGGATTGGGAGTTGGGACCGCAGGCAACTGCGAAGGTGAAAGACGGTATGCTTGAACTTACCGTTGTCGGTGGACAGAATTCAGGCATCTACTTTGGGGAAGAAAACTGGACGGATTACCGAATGGAAGTTAAGGCACGAAAAATTGATGGCCCCTATTTCCATCTGTTCGTTCGGACGCAGGAACCAGCAGTGGATTTCTATTTCATGGAAATCAGCTATAACTCGCATACCACCTCGCTTTTCATGTTTCAAGGCGGTGCTGGGAATGAGATTACCGGTGGTCCGCGTCCGAAACGTCCCGATTCCAAAGACACCAAAGGTGGCGATGCATATACAATTGTTTTTGAAACAGAAGGCGAAACTCTCAGAACCTACATTGATGGAGAACTGATGGTTGAAAACCAGGATAAAACCTATGATAAAGGGCGTCCGGGCTTAGGGGGCAGGGATTCAACCGTTGCGTATGAATATGTTGAGATTAATGGTGAGGGCATCCCACCAACGGCAGTGGAACCTGCTGACAAATTAACGACACTGTGGGGTGAATTGAAAAGTAGATAAACGCGAGGCGGGTTCCGTGCCCGCCTACAACATATAGGAGAAAGACAATGAAGAGACTGGTTATTCTTTTTTTTACAGTTTTGATTTCTACGCAGGTTGAAGCCAATTTCAATTTTGCGGTTCATACGGACTCACATCCTTGGGCGCGTGAAGATCCCAAAGGTGCCCAAGAGGAAATTGATGCCTTGATTAAGATTATTGATAATAAGGTAAACCTAACGGCTTTTGACCCCAAGGATATTAAGGGATTAGCAGATTGGGTCAAGGCACACACAGAAGGTGGTGGGAATACTCTGATTCTGACAGGTATTACTCCATCAACGATTTATCCGATTGGTAATGCGAAACCTGATGGCTCGCTTCTTGAAGAGTTCCTTGATGCCGGCAACACGGTTTTCAATACGGGTGAATATACCTTTTATACGTCGGAAGGACCCGATGAAACGAACGGACAAGCTGCATTACCCAATGTCGTCGACGTTCCAGAAGCATTCGTATGGCAGGGTAAAGGTCCAGACGCTTGGCAGGGCGCTCCAGTTGAAATGACCCCGACACAGGAAGGCAAAGACCTCATACCGAGTCTGAAAAAGTATAACACCTCTTATCCGTTCCATCTTGAGGATTACGAAGGAAGTCCCTGGGAGTTGGAGATCGCGCTTGCTGAGAATGATGATCAAGATCCGCGGGTTGAACCGGCTGTGCTATACAACAAAGACACCGGCGGCCGCCTCGGCATCTTCGTCCAGACCTATGTGGGTGATGTGCCGCATCCGGGTGTCTCGTGGGGCGCGATTATGGGTGAATTCATCGTTAATTATTACCTACCAGAGGTTTTATCGGTTGAACCGACCGGTAAATTAACAACGACATGGGGAAAACTGAAATCCCCGAAATAGCAGTCGGTCATTAAAAAATTGGAGGAAAATGTGAAGGTGATGCTTTCACAGGAGATAAAGATGAAAAAATTAGCATATCTTATGACGGCTGTAGCGTTTTTGATGAGTTGTGTACTCGCGCATGCAGTTGATCCGGACAAAGATTTACTTATCTATCTACCTTTTGATGAAGGTAAAGGGAACACGACGGAAGATGTTTCGCCGAATGGATTCGTTGGTGATATAAAGAACGCGAAATGGGTAGAGGGTGTGTCAGGTCAGGCACTCCAGTTCAAGGGTGGAAGTGTTAACTTCGATCCGCTCAAGATTGATCAACCCAAGGAGATGACGATCGAATTCTGGTTCAAACCGGACGAGAAAATTGAAGGTGGCGGCAGGATTGATCTGCTTTATCGTTTGAATGGTGGTGGGCGGCCTCATATTACATTCAACCGTGGTGGCATTTTATTCGGGTACTACTTTGCGACGCAAGGTGTGGAATTACCGATACACACGAATTATAAGGCGTTTGAACCGGAATGGTACTACTTCGTCGGGACGCAAACCAAAAAGACTGGGTGGATGTATATTAACGGGGAGCTTGATAACGAAACGGAAGCCGGTGGAGATGCCCGCATGGATTTCGGTACCGAAGGTATGTGTATCGCAGCGAGTCAGGGTAACGCCAACTTCTTCAACGGTATGATTGACGAATTTAAGATGTGGAGTGTCGCGTTTACTGCTGACGATGTCAAAGATAGTATGGAAAAAACCCTTGCGGTGCAAGCGGAAGGTAAGTTGACAACGACGTGGGGTAAGCTTAAATCCGGTTCTGATGGAATCAGGTTTTAAGCGTCTTACCAAACATGTCTACCGAATTAATGAGATATGGAGCGGACGGGTTGCTGAGCGACCCTCCGCATCCACACAAGTTAACACATGTTTCCCTCTGGCAGGCGTAAGCCAGTATTGTTGTCCTGCGCTCCCTTGAAAAATTAACTCGCCATCCAAAAACCAGAACAGATCCTGTGTCCGACTCGAAGCCGAGGCGATCAATCGAATCTTTTGGTTTTCCAGTGGCACCCCTTCCCGAATGTAATAGATAGTATCTTCTGCTGGAGATAAAATAACCGGAGCGTTCCCCGCGATTGTGCCGGTACACAAAGGATTATGCTCCGGCAGGACAGATACAGCAAAACCATTCTCTGCCAACCAAGTCGCCGCATCAGCGGGCCACTCTTCAAATATTTTTGCTTGTGCTTCGTTAAATGAGGTGCGAGTTGTAGCGTGGCTTTCAGTGTATTGGCTATCTTTCTGACTGCTGGTTGCTGACGGCTGACGGCTATTCTTACGACAATGGGAGCAGAGACTGTATCCTGTCGTTTCATCGACATAGATGCGTTTATGAATCGCGCAAACCGCTACAGACGAGATGCCCGGGATATACACATCCTCTTTATGGATCGGACAGTGCGGTGAAATCGGCGCGCCACTCAGGGCACATATTTGTCGTGTTTTCAGTTGTTCCGGCTTAGTAAACCAGCGGTGTGTGTCCTGCCCTGTCAAGGCAGTGAAGAGCGCGAAGAGAATCGGAGTTGCTGCATCTGTACCGCTCAGCAGTGGAGTCCCCTTTCCATCGAAATTACCGAGCCATACACCAATTGTTAATGTCGGCGAGTACCCGATGCACCATGCATCTCGGTGTCCATAAGAAGTCCCCGTCTTCCATGCAATCTTCGGTAGATTCATTGTCCTTTCAAAGGCTTCTGGATTTTTAACCGTGTTGGTAGGCAGTTGTGAGTTTGTTAGCATTTCCGTTATGATGAAACTTGTCTCTTTTTGAAGTAAACGTTGCGAGAAATAGTTTTCGGGGCGTTCGCTGCGCTCGCTTTCGGCTGTCGGAAACCGTCGGTTAAGAGGTATTAAACGTTCAGATCCTTCTTGTGCCTGACTGCTATTTCTTGGGAGCGTTAATTGATAAGGTCCAAATTCTCCCATATTTGCCAATCCAGCGTAAAGTGTTGTTAATTCAAGCAGATTTACTTCGCATCCGCCGAGAACCATAGAAAGTCCGTACTTTTGGGCAGGCGCGAGTGTAGAGATACCAGCCTGTTTGAGGAAGGCGTGTAGAGTGACGTTTTTCAAGCGCGCATTAAGATTAACGGCAGGAACATTGAGGGAACGTGCCAATGCCTGACGGGTAGTGACATAACCGTTATATTTCCCATTGTAGTTCACTGGCGTATAGCCAGCGTAGGTAACAGGGACATCGAATAACAATGTTTCTGGTGTAATCAAGCCCTCTTCCATTGCGAGGGCATAGACGAAAGGTTTGAGGGCAGAACCGGGAGAACGCGGTGCGAGCGTCCCATTTATCTGTCCTAATGCGCTCCGATCGAAAAAATCGTGGGAACCTACCATTGCTAAGACATGGCGGTTTTGGGTATCCATGACGATGATTGCGCCTGTGCTGGTGCTATGGGATCCGCGCAAACTCGGTTTGCGCTCTGCATCCACAAGATATTCGTTAAGGATGCGTACCGCTGTCTCCTGAACCTTCGCGTCTATGGTCGTGTATACCCTGCCATTTGTTGTTGTTGATTTTGCATGTTTAACCAACATGCGTGAGAGATGTGGTGCTTTGAATGGAAGTGGGTAGCGTTTGTGCGGGATCGGTTCTTGGAGTGCCTCCTGCCATTGCTGTTCGGAAATTTGTCGATGTGCAAGAAGACGGTTCAAGACTTTTTCGCGTGCCTTTCGTGCGTTTTCTGGGAACCTGTCAGGTCGCAAACGTTCTGGGGCGTTCGGAATGGCAGCGAGAAGTGCGGCTTCACCAAGACTAAGTGTGTGCTGGGGTTTGTTGAAGTAGAACCGCGAGGCTGCTGCTGTCCCGACGATATTCCCACCATACGGGAGCATATTGAAATAAAACGTTAAAATCTCTGATTTGGAATAGGTATGTTCGAGTTGAAGTGCACGGAACATCTCAATGAGTTTGTTCGGAATGTTACGCGCCTTGGGTTCCATCAGTCGAGCGAGTTGCATGGTGATGGTCGAACCACCGCGCACCACTTCACCTGCTTTCAAGTTGTCATAGATGGCTGTTGCAATTGACACAGGGTTGATGCCATAGTGATAGTAAAACCACCTATCTTCCGATGTGAGTATTGCTTGGTGTAGTAAGTGGCTATCAGCCATCAGCCGTCGGCTATCAGTAAAGGGGTTTTTTGGTAAGTGGCTATCAGCCATCGGCACGGGTTGCTGCCCAATCCTTTCAGCCGTCAGTTTGCTGATTGCTGGTTGCTGACTGCTGGTTGCTATTCGCCACATGCCATCGTCGGCTAAAAATGCTCGAAGCCACTCGCCGTTTCTGTCCAATACAATCTGAGATACCGGTGGATGGAGACGTGCTTTGGGTAGCGGAAAACACCAGTTTGCGAGCATCAAAAGAATGAGAATTAACAAAAAAGGTAGCATTACAGTTATCAGTTTCCGGAAGAGTGGTTGTCGGTTGTCGGAGGGGTTTGTTAAACGAGGGGGAAACGCCCAAGCAAAAACACCTCTTAACTGAAAACTGAAAACTGAAAACTGAAAACTATTCATTATTCTGCAGCCACTGTAATACGCATACTACCCGTTACAGCGGATTTTGTTGTATCGTACATCGCCTCGGCGACAATGGGGGGTAAGGTGAATTCGCCTTGTGTGACGGCGCGTAACGCGTAATAGAATTTACGTTCACGTTGGCGTGGAAACGTGCCGAAGAAGATGAGCCTGTCATCACGAATATCAATGTAATCCGGTTTGAAATCCTGTGCTTTCAGCCATGAAATACCTGCTCGGGATTCTAACCGCGGATTCTCAATTTCGAATCCTGTAGGTAACATATCAACGACAACAACGTTTTCAAGATTGGCTGTGAGGGCTTTGACGTTTACCTCAGCGATGATCAGTTCCCCGTGTGCGAAGGTGCCTGTCCGTTCTTCGCCGTCTTTGTTAAAATAGCGTCTGCGGACTTGTAGTTCGTGTTCATATTCTTCAATGAAGGAATCGCGTTGGATACCAAACGCGCTCCAATAATAGTAGCAACTGCCCTCACCTTTGACAGAGAGTTGAACGCGCGTCCCATCCCATGCTTTATCGGTATAGCGGGTCTCCGTTGCGTCAAAGTCGACGAAATGTTCATCATTAAGTGTCAGGGTACCGGTGTAATTTTTATCCATCTGTTTCTTCAGGATCTTGCCGAGTGCCAGAAACGCAAAAGCGTTTTCTTGTGTTGTTGCCCATCGGTTCCCCGCAGATGCTGCCTCACTTAGATTTTGGACAAGCATTGGGATTGACGGGTGGTTTTCGTTAACTTCAGCGAGAACGTCTAACATGATGGCTTGGGCTCGAATGGGAGAATCAAGCGTTCCGCCTGTCTCGCGTTGTCCGTTACCCTTATTAAAATTAGGTGATACTGACACCGGTAGCATTGACAGAGCGGTTTCCAGTTCGCCGCTGAGAGCGAACGCTCCTGCGAGTTGAAAGTGGCTATAATCACTGAGTCCGCTCAAGCCTCTGTTTTTGAGATAGTGCATCGTGCCTCGATCGGGATGTCCGGCAGCAGCTAAGACGTAAGCGGCATAGGTGGCTAATGAAATCTTTTTTCTTATCTCTTGTGCTTCCCCAAGCGAGCTTGTGAAGTCGTCTTCCGTGTTTGGTGAGAATTTCGCCTCTGTTTTTAAACCTTCCACCATTGCGTCGTAAACTCGGTCTGATACCTCATAGCCTGCCTTTCGTGCCTCGACGAGGAAGTGGGACGCATAGATACTGCTCCATGGGTTCACGTAAGTGCCGCCGGGCCAATAAGCAAAACGATCATCTGATTTCAACATACTTTCGATTTTCGTGATGCCCGATGTGATGTAGTGGTCCACTGCGTCTTCTGCTGCCAGCATCGGTTCGACGCTTCGCGCCAAGTCGCTAAAGTAAAGCAGTGAAAAAACCTTGCTCGTTGTTTGTTCCAAGCAACCGTGTGGATAGCGTATAAGGTAGCGGAGACTGTCCGCGAACCTGATGTTTGGGAACGGCGATAGCGTGAGGCTAAACTCTGACGAATCTGGTATGAAATTCGACGGGAAAATAAAATCAACAGGTTCACCTGCGCGGACCACTCCCTGTCCACTTTGTGTGACAGGTGGAGCGATGGAACGCAGTGGGATTTTTACATCCAATTGTGTTGTTTGTGTGTTACCGTGCGCGGAAAGATTGAAATTGGTTTCCCCGATTGCATCCTGAACGAGAATATCGAAAAAAACTTGTGCTTCTGCGCCTGCGTCGACTTTCTGATCTATACTGAGTTTATCTACTGCATATTGGCTATCGGAAACCAGCGGCTGTTGACTTTCAGTAGAGGGGTGATCTTGCTGATCATTGATTCCTGATTGCTGATCGCTGACAGTCGTTGCTGAAAGGAGTCGAACGTCGCCTGATGTTTGCAAATCGACCGTAAATTTTCCTTCAGTGCCCGTGCCGTTATAGAGGGTGACCGGTACACGAACCTTATCACCACCTGCAAGGAATCGTGGAAATGTTGGTGTTAAGACAATAGGTTCACGGACAATTAGATGCGCTTCCGTGCCGCCGTAATCACCGCCCGCGAATGCGACTGCCATCAACCTCAGGGTCCCATTGAACTGTGGAATCTTGAATTGAACAGACCCTTGACCGTTTCGATCGGTTTTCACGAATCCGGACCAGAGTGAAATCGGTTTTACTCGCCGGATGCTGCCTGTACTCAATCGCTTCCGTAGTACCGCGTCCCGTGCCGTAAGCGCATCTCCGCCTGTACTTGAATTGTCGGTGACATTTGCGATTTCGGGAAGGATCCCACTATACAAGTCAAAGGAGCGCGTCTTAAGCCCGCGCTGTCGATAGAAGTAGTCGTGTGGGTTAGGTGTTTTGAAGTTGGTTAACGCGAGGATCCCTTCATCAACAGCTGCGATACAAACATCATATTTTTGCCAAGAGCGTCTACCGTGGACTTGGAACGCTATAGTCGCTTCGCGATTCGGTAGTACTGTCACTTCGCTATTTTCAGGCTGAGAGACTTCTGCGGACTCTATATTCCTTTGCCGACTGACAAGTGGAATCTTCTGCATATCCCCAGCATCATTTGTCTGACTAAGCGACATTTCGATTGAAAGTCGCCTCCGAGTTTCATCTATCTTTAGTGGAATTACCCCAAACGCGCGCGCAGGAAGAGGCGATTTCTTATCAGTCACAGTTCCTTCCATCGGAATGGCACGTGTCAACGTCGCGGAGAGATACACGTTTGGCCTATAGGCGTACCGGACTGGGATTGATAAAGTTGTGGTATTATTTTTCATCACGATTGTCCGGTAACTCAATACCTTTTCCCGTTCGACAGTCAGCAGGAGTGTGCCAGGAAACGGTGCTTTAACATATAGTTTTGCTGTTTGTCCCGGACGATAAGCAGGCTTATTAAGCGTTAATTCCAGTCGAGTCGGATGTTCCATAGAAACTGGGATGTTTCCCCATCCGCTGACGTAAAACCCGAGTTCGGCAGTCGCTGTTGAGGCGATATCCTTGAGACGGACGCGGTATTCACCATAATCTGAGGGAGTGAAGGTCACCGTTTGCACTGTCTCTGCTGAAGTTAATGTGACCGTTTCCACTTCCGTTGTTTGAGGTTCAGATATGTACTCATAACGCCCGGCATTGTTCTGACGGAGTATTGTGTTCCAGTGGACTTTGTGGAGACTTAGTTTTAAATCTCTTCCGGGGGCAACTGCCATTGCATCGTCAACAGCGATGTAGTCGAATCGGAGTGGTTGGTTAATTTTTACATCCCCGGTCTTTGTTCGTCGGAGCCCAACGTAATGCGAATACGGGTGAATCGTAACTCGGTGAGAAGCGGTGACAGATCTGCCACCGGGTTCGCTGACGGTTGCTGTCAGCGAACCGTTTAGGAGAGAAGGTGCTTTCAACGTTTCAGGGATCGTAAATTGATAGGACGCTTTGCCTGATGCGTCAGTTTTAGCTTCTCCCAACCCAATTCTTTGTTTTTCAAAATTGGAGCGGGTATTCCCAAAGACAAACGAGTTCCATTGTGTTGCGCTTGCGCTGGCTGCTGAATTGACAAACGAAACTGCTTCCAATTCACAGGCGGCTTCCACCTTGCGACCTACTGCTGGAGGACCGAATAGATTAATAGCAGACACTTCAATGCCGAGTTCCTCTCCAAGTTTGTAAGTGGACTTATCGGCTGTTACAGCGACTTTTATCCGATCGGGCATAAATTCTTCAACTTGGAATTGGACTCTTCCAACGACCCGATCCGCGATCCGCATCTTGGCAATATAATTGCCAGTCAAGGCGTAATCAGGGATAGGAATTTGCACATCGCAGGCACCGCTTTTGTTTGTTTGTAGTCTTAACTCTCGCATGATTCTGCCGTTTGGGGAGATCACTTCAATCCGCGTGGGAAGCGGTTGTGGTGTTACCTGCTTTGGTCCTCGAACAATTCCAGCAAGTTGGACGGTTTCGCCGGGGCGATAGACGCCCCGACTTGTGTAGAGGAATGCTTCATACCCTTTTTGCAAGTAGGCAGAGCCTGCAATGTTGAAATCTGCGGTTGCAATTTCGTGTCGGTTAAGTTGAATGAAAGCGAGATCGTCCTGTTTCGCAACGGTGACCATAAAGGGTGTGAAGTCTTCAGTTTTCTCCGCAATGTCTGTGAACGCGACATATCCTGCCCAGTTGGTTGTTCCTTCGAGTAGCGTTTGGTTATTATCGCTGATAAGTTTGACGCGCGCTGTTGGTATTGCCGATCCAGTAGCGAGGGATTTCACCCAAACGTATAGGCTATCCCCTATGCGTTTGGCAGTAATACCCAAATCTGTAATGAGCACCCATTGATGTGCGCTATCCCACTCCCTCTCTGCGTTTCGTGCCACAACCTTGAAGATACCAACATGTTCGTCTGAGAGATATTCTTCCAACGAAATAGGTGTTGTTACCTCCTCGTTCAATTGCGAGGGGATATCAAGTTCTTCTGTATGAATGGGTTTACCTAAGTTTCTGCTCCAACGACTCCATCGTTCTAATTTCGACACATAGATAAGGTTATTCGCGAAAACTTTTTCGATGTTGAGTTTCACGCGTTTAACATTAATTGTTACGAGGCCTAAGTTCAGATGACCTTTTCTCGCGAGGAAGAAACCGTCGCCGAGGAACCGAAGTTGGGGTCGGATATCCGGGATTGTGAGGCGCGTCATGTAATCTTGTTTTAAAACGGCATCGTTTCGGGCTGTTAGACCCCGCCGGATCTTCAATGTGTAGGTAGTGCGCCGTTTGAAGTTGCCGTGAATCTGCACGTTTCGGTAATCGGATGTCACCTGATATGCTACTGTTGGAGTCAGTTCTATATACGGCTCAATGGCATCACTGAGTACCGGTGCACTGAAACTCACCGAGATATAGGGAGTTCCATCACTTTCCCAAACGTCGGAGTATGTTACACCGAGTGTCCCGCGCCCTCGGAGTATTACTGGTGTAACACTCGCTTTTTCTAAACCTATTTTCCCGCCAGTGCATTTGAACCTTTTTTCAATTTTAATCTTTATCTCTCGGTCTGCATTGCCACGTTTTATGCGTTTTGTCTCGAATCTTACCGTCCGCGCTGTTGCTGTATTGGTTTCAATCTGATAGGGGATTTCTGTTTCGTCGTCGAGTTCAATAGAGAGGTGTGCTTTTAAATCGACAATGGTTACGGGATAATTGAATGCTATCGTACCGAAACCTGTTGCGTGTTCACGGGTGTCATCAGAGGTAAATTCCATGCGTGCTTGCTGCACTGCGAAAGGATCGGTAGCAAATTTAAATTCTTTTTGTCCGGTTAGGAGGAATGTCTCAGATGGATTGAGTTCTGGTGTGAGTTGAACGGTGTATTGTGCGGAGGGTGCTAAAGGTGCATCTAAAAAGAAACCGACTCTATCGCGTGCGATCCAACGGGCAGTCCCTTGGACAGCTGGCGTGAACCGAAGTGCTTCTGCTGGGACTTCGGTCCCGACACGCGACTTATCAATAATCGCCTCCGAGAACGTAATCGACAAATCGACCCATTGTGGAACCTCACCTTGTGGCGTAAAGGTTTTGACACTGTATCGTGTCTGGGCACGCACGTTACCCTGTACAATGTAGAGGATACAGGCACCAAGGAGTAAGGACATCAGCCCGATCACGCCGATTAAGCTTTTTAAGAGCAAATTTCGACTTTCAAATTTCGCCGAAAGATTTTTGGAGAGTTTGGCTGCCATTTTTTAATTTTACCTTTATTAAAGGAGCAAAGATACTTAAATTCCAAGCAATTTTTATGCCAATCCAGTCTAAGTTATTATGTTAGCCGTTTAAGGTGTAATAGTCAAGTTTGATCATTACTGAGAAAGGTGAAAAAGATGTCTTTAGGTGGCCTTATGTGTAAATATAAACACATAGGGACGGATGTAGGGATCCGTCCCTATGTGTCAAGCATTTTTGGATGGTGTTTGAGTCAAAAACGTGTTCTGAATAGAATTGAGCATCTTGATGCCAACGTAGGCGTCTTTAGAACCAAAATCGTGACATCAAAATAATCTGGTCTGTCCCCTGGAGTTGGCGTAGTGTGCCTTTGTCTTTAATGGTGTCGTCGGCATTGCGGTCAGCGTTGGCAAGGTTTACCCAATAAAAGAGGGAAATTGCCCCGTTTTCGATGAAATTGTACTGTGCACTGAGTGTGACCCGTTGGCTTGCATCTCCCTTAACCCTTCGATCTGGGTCAAACAGACCGTATCGACCGGCGAGGGTGAATTGGGGAAGAATACGATATTTTGCCCCGATGTAGTATCCTTTTGAATCAACTGCATCCGGTGTGAAAGAGGCTACCTCTCCGCTATTTCCAAAATTGAATTCACCCTCGATACTCACACCTGCGTAGGAAGCTGTGAGAAATGCACCGATGAGTCGTTCCCAGTCTTCGGTCGGTTTTTCAAGTATTGCGGACACTCCCGCTCGAATCGGTCCGAGTTGTGCACCAAGGGTTCCGAGTCCGCCTTTCGCGACGGAGGTACTGGCATTAAAGAAAGCTGCATTGTAGAAAATCTTTCCAGCACTTCCACCGATTTCAACGCCGACATCCCGTTTATTAGAACCAAGCCCATATCCTTCTCGGACAACGATGTTATGATCCTTCTGTTTGATAGCGAATGGCAGTCGAAATTGTCCAATTTTGACATAGAGGTGTTTTGGAATCGCATCTACCGTCGCAAATGCATTCATCGTTGTTCCTGCGTTATTGGAAAGGGTAAGCCGAACATGTTCAGAGGCTTCTGCGTTGAATGTTACTTCTGCTTGCATGAGCAGAAATCTGTCGACCGAAGAGTGGCATGAATTACATCCAGCGATCGCCCCACTCCCTTCGCTGCCTTCTTCACTGACATGTGTTGTCTTGATAAAAGCGGTCTGGAAGTCAAGGGAAGTTGTGAGTCGCTTGACGACCTCCTTGACTTCTTCGGTCACGGCTTCCATATCGAAATCTTCGGGGAATTCAAAATAGTTCTCTTCAAAAATTTCGCCGATCCGATTGCGGGGTCCACCACCCGCCGGATCGAGATGACAAAAGCTACACTCTTTCCCAAGTTCGGTTGCAAACTCAGGGCGTGCTTCTACAACGATTGGGAAAAAAAGACTGAGTGAGATACCAGAAACCATGAGCGCGAGCCATAGAAGCAACGGTGCCCCTCTGGATATATCCAACGGTCTTGGCAGTGGAGTGATATTACTCAGATATCTCACCCAGTCGTTGTCGTGTGAATTCAAAAGATTCTCCTTATCTTTTACTCAAGTTCAGTGAAAACGTAATCGATGTCTTCGACTTGGGCATGGCATCCCCAACAGATACGCCCTTGAAATTTGAGGCTGAACTCAGTGTCTGGCGCGTCTCGAAGGTATTCAGTGAACTCCCAATCATTGTGATCGGGGTCAGTGCCTGCCTTTTTCCGCATAATTGCGATAAGCCCGATATAATCCTTACCTGGACGAGTTGCATCTTTTACGACGATACTTCCATCCGGATATGGGAACTGCTGGGTCCCGTTCGGTGCAATGGTGTCTCGTGTTTGATTAACGTAAACGTTTTTTGTCCCGTTGTGTGGGTCACCGCCACCCTGCGGAGGGATAGGTTCTGCGTTCAATTTAAGCCATTGTGTGTAACCTGCCACATCATCGGGCAAACCGGGGAGTGCTACTACCGGTTCTTCGGGGTGGGTAGATTCTTCCCAATTCGTGGTTTCTTCTTCGGATTGTTCAATGATTTCTTCGAGTTGTTTTTCGCTGGCACAGGCGGTGAAGAGTAGTGTTATCGCCAGTAGAGCCAGTAGGTTTCGTGTGTACATTTTCATGATAAGTTCCTCATTTTATGAAGTTTTTATGAAGTATAGATGCGTTTTTATTTCGTTGGTGAGGTCTCTTAAGGAGACACCCTATCAAACACCTCACCTTTTCCAACTTAATTTTTTAAGGTTATGTTTTTAATAGTTGAAAGAAAAACGTATCTTAACGATACAATTTAGTATACAAGAAAATGATGGAAAGTTCAAGGGAATCATCACGCCCTGACACATCGCGCTCTTTTTTGGAAACCTATCCCCTAAAAAGATATGATGTCTCAGCATATTTTTTTTCTATTGTTGTGGGTGTTGATACGAATTTTCGGTTGCCTTTTTACTTGTCGTTATTGTATTATAGGTAAGAGACGGGCAAGGTTTCTGCTGAAAGTTAAAGACACAAAATAAGGAGAGAAAAAGAAAGATAATGCTCAGAAATTTGTTCAAAGGTAGTGATAAAAGCCACGATGAATCCGATGCGGTAGATGAACAGAGGAACTGGTTTGATCGGCTCAAATCGGGGTTAACGAAAACCCGGGACCAGTTCCTGTCCCAATTATCAGGAATCCTGCGGGTTGGAAGAAGAATTGACGAGGATTTGATGGAAGAAATCGAGGAGATTTTAATCCAGTCAGATGTAGGCGTTGATACCACCTTGACTTTAATGGATAACGTCAGAGAAAGGGTGAAGTCAGAGGGGTTAAGCGATTCTTCAGAGTTGGCATCCGTCCTAAAATCGGAAATTCTCAATTTGCTTGGAGAGGATATACCGTTGGAAATTAAGGATGAGAAACCGTATACGATTTTAGTATTGGGTGTGAACGGTGCGGGCAAAACGACGACGATTGGCAAACTTGCCAGGCGCTTTACTACGAATGGGCACAGCGTGCTTGTTGCCGCGGGTGATACGTTCCGTGCAGCAGCGGAAGATCAACTTGGTATTTGGTGTGAACGTGCTGGTGCAGAACTTATTCGAGGCGGCGAAAATGCTGAACCCGCCTCTGTCATTTTCGATGCAATTCACGCGGCGAAGCATCGCGATGCGGATGTACTCATTGTAGACACTGCTGGCAGACTACATACCAAAAAACCGCTGATGGATGAATTGTCGAAGATTGGACGTGTGATGGGACGAGCGCACATCGGTGCCCCGCATGAGGTACTGCTTGTCGTTGATGGGACGGTTGGTCAAAATGCCCTAATGCAGGCGAAAATTTTTAATGATGCGGTGCCAATTACAGGGGTAGTCGTTACAAAACTTGATGGCACTGCGAAAGGGGGGATCGTCATTGCGGTGAATTCGGAAATCGGCGCGCCTGTCAAACTCATCGGTATTGGTGAGAAACTCGACGATTTGCGGGATTTCGCAGGTGCGGATTTCGTTGAAGCACTCTTCGCAGATGAAACAGCAGACGCTTAAAATATGTCGAATACTGTCGTCCACATGAGGGTGTTTTGAAACCTTTTGCCTTACCTACATCGTAAAGGTATGCACGCTGGATAAGCGCGCATCCCTTTGTTTGTTCTTAGGTGTCTGTTTCTCGCAGGTAAGGACTGAGGTGTTTTCGAAGATTACGATGCGCATGGAGCAGGTGGGCTTTGACTGTTCCATCGGATCGTCCAACGGTAGCCGCAATATCTTTAAGCGATAACCCGTCCCAATGTCGTAAAATAAAGATTTGCCGCTGTTTTGGCGGTAGCCGACGGACTGCTTTCCGAATATGGGCTCTCAACTCCTTATTTTCGATTGCTTTTGCTGGGGATTCTGAGCGCGGATCTGGGATATTGGACATCGGCAGTTCCTCGGATTCGTCGATATCGTACAAGAGTACTTCCGATCTCGCTTTTTTCCGTAGGAAATCGATACAGAGATTCACCGTGATTCGGTAAAGCCAACTGTAAAACTGACACTGGCTCTTGAAATCGCCTAATCCTTGATATGCGCGTATAAAAGCGTCTTGTGTCAGGTCCGATGCGTCTTCAGGGTTTGGGACGAAGCGTTGTACCAAACGATAGGTGCGTTTTTGGTAGCGGGTAAAGAGCATATCAAATGCGGCGGTGTCGCCTTGTTGAAATCGCTCAATTAGTTCAACATCCTCGTTACATTCTGGAGGGATGCTTTCTGGGCTTTGGGATTGCATTTTCTCCTCTGAGCGTCATTGACCGGGAAAGTGGTTTCTATGCTTTCAGCGAAGTCTGCTATACAAACGTCGCTAAACCGTCATCAGAAACGCAAATGGTCATTGACAAAATGGAAATCACTGATTCGTTTGTTTATGGACACTGCGAAACCAACGTTTATATCTCTGACTGTCTTGAACCATCTGTTGTAGGACGATTAAGTCCTCGTCTTCTTCGGTATTGGAATTCGTCTCGAGCAACGATAACAATTCTTCATAGACGAGGGTATCTTCGTGGATGAGTGATGAGAGGAGTCTCTCGAAATTCTCACCATGTCCAAGCATTGCCAACAGTTGGTTCGTATGGCGTATCTCCTCAGACGCAGCTTGGTTCAAGTACGCTGCGAGTTCATGTTCATTGCGTTTTTCGGCGATTTGTGCGAGAATCAAACGCATCCCGACAAGTTTGAGTTTTGCTTGTGCAAGTTCATCCAGATCGGCTTCAAACCGTTTTTGTAGATGGTCTGCGTCTCGTGGGTGTAACTGTGAATAACTTGGCCACACCGGCTTCGCCATCACCTGTTTCAACCGTTTTAGGCTTTCAATCAGGTTTTCTTGCTCTTGTGGGGATAATTGTCCAAAAGTGCTTTCCCAAAAGTTTGTCGCGTGTGCGACACCCTCTCGGAAAAGTTGTTCAGACTGTGGCGTGAGTCTAATCCGCGCACGTCTCCGATCCTCATCACATTTACGACGGACGACCCAACCGTGCCGTTCAAGACGACTGACTAAGGCGGATGTTGTATTATGGGCAAGACCCAAGTGCTCGCCGAGTTCACTCACTGACATACCAGCCTCACGCCCATACCAATGAAGATGTTGGAGAGCGTTAAACTGGACAATCGTCAGCCGATTCGGGACGACTTCCTGAATAAACCTGGATTTGACGGCCGCTTGTGCATGACGCATCACACGCATCACGACATCAATTTCATTATGGAATTCCTGGTCTTTAGACATTTTTTGGCGGTACTTTCAAGCCAAACTTACTGTTGAGTGAAGGTCGGCGGTGTAGGGTGTTGCTTTCAAGCCCCTGTTAAATCACAAAAAGTTATTATATCCTATATTGGATACATTTTCCGTCGTATGCGATGAAATAATTATACACCGACTTTCTCCAGATGTCAAGTTAAACCGCAAAGAAATAGTAAACTTCAGTGTTTTTTCATCTAAACTCGGGATTTTTGCTAAAATTCTCTGCATTTTTCACAAAATTAGCAGTTTTAGTTACTGCCGACGAGACGCTGTGCCTTCATTTTCCGCTTTCGTTTCGATTTCGACTTAGGTTTCGGTGCGTTAGTTTGGGTGTGTTGCGTTTCTTGGTTATTTTGGGTCGGTTGATTCACTTGAGATGCTGTCGGAAGCACGCCATCGCGATGATCGTGATCGCGTGACTTCCGAAGTTGCTGCTGTGCCGCGTACTCGGCATAGTTGCCTTTGAAAAGTTCCGCAGTCCCACCGGGTTTACCGTCAAAAATTAACAATTTTGTTGCGAGGTTGTTTAGCAAATACCGATCATGAGAAATGATAAAAAGCGTTGCTGGGTATTCCGCCAGTGCTGCTTCCAATGCCTCACGTGCTGGGATGTCGAGATGGTTCGTTGGTTCATCAAGAAGTAGAACATTCGCATTCGCTAATAGCAACTTCGCGAGTAGTACGCGACTCTGCTCTCCTCCGCTTAGGTTCCCGATCCTTTTGAACACATCATCACCTGAAAATAGAAACTTACTCAAGAAACTACGTATTTCGCCTTGTGTATGCTTTGGTCGGAGTGCAGAGATTTCGTCAATAATTTCGTTGTCCGGGTTAAGTCCCTCTAATTCTTGTGCATAGTACCCAAATTTGAGCGTAGGACCTACCCACATTTCCCCCTCGGTTGGTGTTTCATCACCTAACATCATTCGGAAGAACGTTGTTTTTCCGGTGCCGTTTGCCCCGATAATTCCGATAACATCGCGACGGTATACCTCACAATTCAAATCCGCGAAAATGACCTTGTCACCAAATGCTTTGCCAACATTTTGGCATCGGAGGATGTCATTTCCACCACGAGTTTCCGGCGTGAAACTGAGGCTGAGAGTGGCCGCATCGGATTTCGGTTTTTCGACCCTTTCCAAACGGTTCAGTTTTTTCTGTCTACCTTGTGCCTCTCGTGTGCGTTGCCCCGCCATGTTGCGGCGAATAAAGTCCTCTTCGTGTTCAATGAACGCCCGTTGTTTTTTGAATGATCGTTCTGCGACTAATTGTTCAACCCTTTTTGTTTCGACGTACTTGGAGTAGTTTCCACGATAAATTTTTATCTGGTGTTCTTCGAGTTCCCAAACCTTGCGGACGACCTTATCTAAGAAGTACCGATCGTGTGAGACAACGAGGACTGCTCCGTTGTATTCGACGTTGAGATAGTTTTCGAGCCACTCAATCCCGTTGATGTCAAGATGATTCGTGGGTTCGTCAAAAAGTAGTATATCTGGCTTTTCGAGGAGTAGTTTCGCGAGTGTTGCTCGGCTTTTCTGTCCACCACTGAGGACACCAATCGGGAGATTGAAGTCCAGTTCACTAAAACCTAAGCCGCCGAGGATACGATTAATCTCGTGTTCATAATCGTAACCGCCAAGTCGTTCGTGCTGTTCTTGAATCCGAGCGTAAGATGCTAAAAGGTTTGGTGCTTCTTCTGTTTCCATCTCCTCTGCGAGTAGAAGCATCTTGTCTTCAAGTGCCCGCCGTTTTTCAAAAACTTTGAGCATCTCTTGTCTTAAAGTGCAGTCACGTGCGAGATCCGGTTCTTGACTGAGGTAGCCGATACGCAGTCCCTTCGCGGAAATAACTTTCCCTTTAAAATTAGCAAGCAAACCGTTTATAATTTTAAGTAACGTTGTTTTTCCGGTTCCGTTACGGCCAATTAATCCGAGTCGATCTCCATGCTCAATTGAAACCGAAATATCGTCGAGGATCAGGTCTGGATCGTACAATTTGGTGACGTTTTCTAATCGTATTAAAGACATGTTTTAATTTTACCTTGCGGAGAAACGAGGTGCGTTAGGACTTTGAAGCACGTTTCTCAAATCCACCCTCCAAATGTAAAGCAAAGACAAATTATGCCATTTAAGGAGACCTAATTTCATTACGGGCTACGGTTTTGGATTGCATCTCTAACACCTATAACCAACTGCTATGAAGCCGAAGCTCCTACCTTTAGGTAGTGGGTGGTATCACGAAGTTTAAATTGAGCACTACGGGTAATCATTTCCTGATATGTATTGGCGCGATGTGGGTCTGGACGACGGATATTAAATTGCCTGAATCGCCAGAAAGCTATGGAGAGGGCGGCATAGTGAACAAAACAATCTAAACACTGCCGCTCATTTTCTGTCAACGGACGCAAGGCATTGTAAGCGTCTAAAAATCGCTGGGCAGCTTCAAGATTTAGTTGATTCTCTGGTGTGTAACAACAACCAATAAGCGTCATTCCAACATCGATCAGTAATGTGTCATAACATCCTTCCTCAAAATCGAGAATCGCAACCATCTGATCGCCGTCGAAAAGGGCATTATCCAAAAAAAGGTCTCCGTGTAGAAGCCCCATCGGGAGTGGCGCGTTGAGTTGTGGTTCCATCGACTCCAATTGCGATTTCAACGATTCAACGAAAGGATGCGTGGCGAATGGCGTGCCGTGGATCTCCTCGAAAAAGGGGATCATTTGTGAAATCCCCATTGCGAAACGGGGCAGCCCGGCGATTGGTGGAGTGCAATGCAGTTTTGCCAACGCCTCACCGAGTTGTGCCAACGTCCCTGGTGAGGATTCTGGTTGTTCCCCTTGCAGGAACGGATAAAGCATCACACTGCCGAATGTCTCCTGTGTGAGGTGTTTCTGGTCTTTCGTTGGAATGGGATATACCGTCGGATACGCATGTTGGTGGAGATGTTGCAACAGCGTAATTTGCATGTTGAGTTCTATCGAATCTTTTTCATCACAGATTTTAAGCAGAAATTCCCCGTCTGTGGTCGTCAGTTTAAAGTTGCTGTTCCCAAATCCGCCGGGAATCTCCTCGAGTTTCAGTGCCGTGCCAATCAGATATTGTGAAACGATGCGGTCGAGTTCTGTAGGTGAAAGGGTTGTGTAGCGTGCCATATTTTGTCGCTGAGGTCTTGCTAATTGGATTCAGTGTCTTTCTCTAATTCTTGAAATTCTGGAGAGTTACGAATGTGGTCAAATGCAGGTTCGGTTTTCGCGGCGGAAAGTGCTGCCTTGTCCACGCGAATTGCCTCACGCAACGAGGCAATTGAGAGACCTTTCTCTGCCCTATGTGAATAGGCAACAGCGAGGTTGTAATGTGCCTTCGCGAAGTCAGCATCTAACTGAGTGGCGCGCTCCCATGCTTGAATCGCTTTGTCGAGTTCCCCTAAATTTCCATAGACAACGCCTAATGTGAAAAATGGCATTACCCACCCGGGTTCATTTTCGATTGCCAAGCTGAGTTCCATGATGGCTTGTCCAAAGTCGCCATCGTTGGCATACGCCATGCCCCAATTATAGTGTGCGACGGCAACGGAGTTCGGTTCAGGTGCGTCTGTGCTTTGTGAATAAGGAATCGCTTTCGGACCGCATGCAGTGAAACAAAGCATCAAACCTGTAATTAACATTAACCCACTCAGGGGTAGTTTGTTCAGTCCATATAGAAGAGCCATAATTTTCCTCCATCTTTCCGTTAAATTTTAGCAGAAGATAAGATTGGAATCAAGGGGTCTCCGATTTTTCCACGTAGATGGCATAGACTTTTGGGTCTTCTGGACGGATTCCGACGTAATTCAGCCTAATTCGGATTGGACCATGCCTCCCGTCAATCTGTTTCCCGTTTTTCCATGCCACCGTCTGATGAAAACCCGATGTGAGGGGGAGGCAGTCTTCTCTGGTATACCCTTCGATGGGTTGAAAACGCTCGTCTAAGATGTCGAGTGTAACCTGACTGTATTCCGATAAACCTTCGACATTCAGTGCCACCGTGCAAGACTGTCCTTCAAGGTCAATGGGTGCCGAAATTACGTGGTGAGGTTCATCTGTTTTTCGACGCATATCTGCCGCTTGGAAATAGCCGAGCCGATCGCGTTTCCACGTTGCGATCCGGACACCGTTACTCAGTTGCTCTGGCCACGGGGCATACCAGAAAAGCGTTTCATCACCAACGTTCTCAAAGCCTTGTCCCTGCATAAGTGCGGCGTGTTTGAAATTCATCGGTGTTGGGAGATGCTCAAAATCGTCTTCTGCCGCTTCTACCATCTGAAAATCTGGAATCGGTTCGCGATAATGCAGAGCGTCGTTGCTGACAACCAAACCGAGATCCATCGTCACGTGCCGACGATCGTTATTTTCCGGTCCGTGCCACTGCCCATAAAAACCGAGAATCACATTCCCACGATTCCAGAGTGCCGCACCGAGATGGACCTGTTCCCCTTGGTGTGCCCCGGACACTACAGATCTTGGTGGGATATTGCCCCTCCTGAACCCTAAGCACGATGCCTCGATCCAATGTTCAAAATCGTAGGACGCATACATCACCATCTGCCGTGTGGGACCGATATGGCTTCCACCGTGCGCGCTCAGATAGTAGCATCCGTTGAATTTCGTAACACCGGACATCTCACAGGAGGGTGGATTCGGGTGCCGTTCCGCTTCGCGCCATTGAAGTCCGTCTTCACTGAACATGACTGCGAATTTTGGGGAATATTTCGAGGTCTCAATAATAGCTTTGAACCGACGTGTCGGATCGGGGTCGTCTGGCTCATAATACACCACACACGCCTGAATATGGTATTGTCCATCCTGTATATCGACGAGATTGTTTTGAGTGGAGCCGTTATATGCTACCAGTCCGAGTTCCGGTTTCTCCCAGTTGTATCCATCACGGCTTTTTGCGAAACACACCCTTTGGTGCCAACTTTCGTCGTCTCCGTGTCCGAGATACCACATATAGAGTTCGTCGCCGACGCGGTGAACAGACCCGTAGTAGATGACGCAGGCACTGTCTGGCGCGCCGGGCGGACCCGGAGACACCACAATTCGCGTCCGATCGACTCCAGCTCTATAAGGCACAAGTTGTAAACGGACACCGTGTTGAAACGGGATGCTGTAGTCGTCAAACGGAAACAGCACTATCTGATTTGTACTGACGTGTTCAGGGTTATTTTTGATAATCATGTTGTAGGTATAGGTTATCAGATATTAGTTATCAGTAAAAAAGGATTCCAAGACACTTTGAGCGTTTCATTTTTGCCAAAAACTATTCCTTTGAGATCGCTGCGTAGATGAGAGGCTTAAGGGTTTGACTCAATTCGGAAAACGGGATATGCTGGGCAAGGGTGATTACCACCAATTCATCTCGCGGTGAAATCCAGAATTCGGTGCTTGCACCGCCAATCCAGCCGTATTCACCGATTTGTGAAGCCGGTATCCAGTTGGTTTGCTTGACGCGAACCGAGACCCCTAATCCGAAACCGAGTCCAGCATAACGTTCATCCGGTTTTTTATCGAGCGGTATCAAATGTTCTGGTAAATGGTTGCGCGTCATCAATTCGACAGATTCCGATGTCATCAACCGTTCGCCTTCAAGTACACCTTTGTCTGAGAGCATCAGACAAAAGCGAGCAAAATCAGTAGCGGTAGAGACCAAGCCGCCACCGGCAGATAAGAATTTCGGTTTCTGTGTAAAACTGTTTTTGGATATATGACCCGTTCCACCCTCCGGGGCATCAATGGTTTGCAAACCTCCCTCCGGTTTTGGACCGGACATACTTGCGAAACGCTCTATTTTTTCCTTCGGCACATAAAAACCGGTATCATGCATACCTAACGGTTGAAAGATCCGTTCTGCTAAAAACGCATCAAAAGGCTGACCGGAAGTTACTTCAATCAATCTTCCCAAAACATCTGCGGCGATGCTATAGTGCCATTTTGTTCCGGGTTGGTACAACAACGGAATCCTACCAAGCCTCTCGACCATTTCTTGCAGATCGCATTCATGCAGGAGGTGTAGCCCCGCCTCGCGATAGCGTTTGTCGATCGGTGTTTGTCCTGCCATGTATCGGGCAGCACCGGGCAGTCCGGCGGTGTGGCGCATCAGATCACAAACAGTCATGTCCCGATCCGCTTCAACCCATGTGAGTAATTCTCCATCTGTATCCGCTCCTACTTTCAGTCCACCTAATTCTGGTAGGTAGACTGAAACTGGGGCATCCAAATGCAGTTTTCCTGCCTCACAGAGCATCATGACTGCAGCAGCGGCGATCGGCTTGGTCATTGAATAGATACGGAAGATGGTATCTCTTTGCATCGACTTATCCGCTTCAAGGTCCATCGTGCCGAATGCCTCGAAGTATGCGATTTTACCACGCCGTGCTACAACCGTGACCGCACCCGCGAGTCCCTTTTCGTCAATAAACTTTTGCGAAGTCGTAGAAATACATGCAAGCCGTTTTGCTGAAAGTTCGACCTCATGGGGTGCAGCGATAAGGTTGGGATTTAGTGTTCCGGTGTCCATGATGCGTTCTTCTTTTTGCGGAAAGTTTTGGTGCTAAGGATTTACGAGTTTCTCCCGTTAAGGATACCACATCAGTGATAGAATGTCACATTTTTTGGGCACTATGCTTTGTTGGGTTACACAAGTGCGTTCAGGATCGGGAGCAAGGTACGTATAGTTGGGACATCTCGAAATGTGAAGCCGAACTGCGAGAAATATGTAGATGCTGCGAGTGCTTCCGCGATAAGTGGTTTTTTTTCCAACTCCTTTGAGACACCGAGGATAAGGGACACATCCGTCTGTTCAGCGAGGGTGTTAAGTCGCGCAATGAGGTGTCCTTGATGCCATGGATGAAATAATTCAATGACGGTTTCTACACCGCTTTTGTGAACGAGTTGATAGTCTGGAAAGCAGTAGAAGTCCCCCGGTAAAGGGATGAACTGACTTCCGGGACGGATCTGCCAGTCATCGGTTTTGTTACAGAGCATCGTCTGGAAGAGTTGGATATCTTCAGGGATATAGGCGAGGAACTGTCGTGAAATCGGTTTAACGCCACACGATTCGTTGAGCGATAATCCATAACCCTGTTTATTTCGGAACTGGATCTCCGCTGTAAGTTCCCATTTGGGTTGATGCAGCACCGCAAGGAAAAAATTCGCCAAATTCATGCCGTACCGTTTTGTTTTATAAAAGAGATTGAGCGGTCCGTCCACCGTAATCTGATAGACTTCGTTGTTTTCGGTTTTCTCTTTCTGGATTGTGGAAAGGAGCTGGTTGAATCTGAGATACTTGAACAGTTGACGAAGTTCGGCTGTCAGGGAGTCAGCGAGTTTTAGCGTGAGACTGTTGCTGTGGAGAAGCAACCCTTGAACCTGTGCGGCGTTATAACGGTGGAGCAAATGTTCAGCAGAAAGCGTCTTGAATGCCAAAACGGGTTGGCAACTCGGTAGGTCTGCATAGAGTTTAGCAGTCAGATTCTCCACTTCTATCGGAGCGACCTCTGGTCGCGACTCTTCTGTCGTCCCTAACACTTTACATTCTCCTGCAAGCGCGCACGCGGCTTGTGCATAATCTGTGTAATTTTCAAACTGTTCTTGTGAAAGCAAGCGGCTCGTCTCCGTGAAGAATTTTTGTCGAAACGCAATGAGTTCTTCGTTGGGCGTAGTATCAAACTCTGTCCGATCTAACAGGAGTTTTTCAAATCCGCGTTTGATTATGAGCGGTCCCGCTGTGCTATCAATGATGTGCTTGCTGGTCTCTAAAAGCGTCGCGCGTGGCTTATCTGGTGATTCTTCAAAAACTGCGATCAATTGCTCAGCAATTGCCAATAATTTCGTATCGGTAGGCTTTATGAATTGTGGATGAATTTGCCCGTTTTGAGTTTTGTAACGGAGTAGGTCTTTGGTGAGCATTTTTTAATTATACCTTTTAGAAGGCTGGTAAGCGTGGTGTTGTCTGCGTCGCTTGTTAACAAAATGTTCGCTGGTCTGTTTGGAGATGAGTTCGTAAAGCACTGCCTGTTTGCCTTCCTGCTTGCGGAGGATGCGCCCTAATCGTTGAACGTGTTCTCGAACGCTTCCACTTCCTGAGACGATGATGCCAACATTCGCTTCCGGGACATCTACACCTTCGTTTAGGACTTTTGAGGTGACGAGGATGGAATAGGTGCCATCGCGAAACTTGTTCAAAAAATCATTCCGTTCCTTGGGTTTCGTCTGATGTGTTAGCACCGGTAGAAAGAAACGCGTGCCAAGTTGATACGCCGTATGGTTGTCTTGTGTAAAAATGAGGATCCGATCGCCACTGTGCCTCTGAATGAGTTTCCAGACCCATTCCTGTTTTGTAGTTGAAGCAAAACTGAGTTGTTTTTGGGCGAGATACGCTTTAAAGACGGCACGTCCTTCCTCTGTTTGAGAGGTTTTCCAGAGAAAATGGTGCCAGCCGCGCGGGGACCCCATATTAATGCGCTCCTGTTTGAGGAAGTCTAAATAGGTGCGACGGGCTTCTTCGTACTGAACCCGCTCTGTGTCTTCCATGTCAACGGCTATGGTGACAACCCTATACTCGGAGAGCGTTTTCCCAGAGAGTTCTTGTACCTTTATATCGTAACAGGGTTCGCCAACGAGCGCATAGAGTCGGCTTTCTTTCCCATCAACGCGTTCCGGTGTGGCTGTCAATCCCAATCGAAAAGGGGCAATGCTGCTGATTGCTGCATACTGATATTGATCGCTCGGTAGGTGGTGGCATTCGTCGAAAATGGCGAAGCCGAATCGATTTCCGTAATATGGTGCGTGCATGACAGCGGATTGATACGTCGTTACAGTGAGATCTTTCAGTTCGTGATAGCCACCCCCATAAAGTCCTACCTCTTGTCCGAAGTGTTCTTTCAACACGGAGCACCACTGGTGCATTAAGTCGATTGTTGGCACATGTACGAGTGTAGGACGCTGCGTGTCAGCGATAAGCAGAATCGCGATAAAGGTTTTACCTGCACCGGTGGGGAGAGTCACTACGCCGCGTTTGCCGTTGGCGTGCCATGCGTCTATTGCCTCGGTCTGGTAAGGATAAGGGGACATTGATTTTTGATGTGTGAAGGGGCTGACTGTAAACTCTCGTGCTGTGTCCTGATACGCGATGTCGTGTGCGCGCAGTTGCGAAACGATATGCCGGTAGCGGTAGGCGGGCGCACGGAAGGTGAGTGTGCGTTCGTCCCAGCGGATGTTTGGCAATCGTGTTTGGAGGACCTCTGGAACGTTCTGTAAGATGAGGGTGCCTTTGTCAAAGTCGATTTTGAGTGGCGAGGACATAATGGTTTCTCAGTATTTTAACTTATAATTTTTCATTGGTTGCTAATGACTCTATTATATTCAGATCCTATGGACATTCAAGCGTTTTTTAGTAGAATAGGTCTTGATTTTCTGATACCACTGTGCTAAAATGGGCATATCTTAGACATAAAATTTACAGAAAGGACAGAACCCGTGCCAAAGCTTATAATCATGCCACCACAGGACGCGGAATTACGCGAATGGGCTGAACGTCTCGAAAATGAATTGCCCGCGTACACTATCGTTTTACCGGAGACAGACGAGGCAGTGAACGAACACCTCCCCGATGCAGATGCTGTCTATGGGTGGGTGTCACCGGAACAATTACCCTTGGCGAAAAGCCTGCGATGGCTACAGAACCCTGCTGCAGGTCCTTTTCCAGGCTATTATTATCCAGCGTTGATCGAGCATCCCGTCGTCGCCTGTAACCCACGTGGTATTTACAATGACCATATTGCGCAGCATATCATGATGTTTGTGCTTGCGCTTTCTCGTGGGCTACCTTATTATATGGATGCACAACATGAAGGTGTTTGGGAGAAAGATGCACGCAAAAGTGGATACATCGACCTCGCACAAGCGACGGCGTTAATCGTTGGGGTTGGCGGTATCGGGCATGAAACCGCGCGACTTTGCGATCAATTCCGGATGAAGGTGGTCGGTGTCGATCCGAGATGGGAATATGAAGTGCCTTTTGTAGAGAAGCACGAACCCGTGGAACTTGACGCACTCCTCCCGCTCGCCGATTTTGTGATAACCACAACCCCACATACACCTGAAACCGAGGGAATGTGGCACAAAGATCGCTTCGCGCGGATGAAACAGACGGCTTACTTCATTAATATCGGACGCGGTAAGACGACGAAACTCGCCGACCTTGTTGAGGCACTTGAGCGGGAGATTATCGCCGGATGCGGCTTGGATGTATTTGAAATTGAGCCTTTACCTGCTGAAAGTCCGTTGTGGCATCTGCCCAATGTGTTGATAACGCCACACATCGCTGTAAAAGACGCGGAGAACCTTCCAGCACGACGGTTTGAAATTCTCTTGGAAAATGCACGTCGGTTCGCCGAGGGTGCACCGTTGCAGAACGTCGTTAATAAGGCGGCGTGGTATTAAAAATTTTTATTTTTTGGGCATCTGACTGCGCTCCATTACGCGCAGGTTCTTGATACGCAGCCCGTAACGAAGTGGAGGGCGGATATACGGGAAGGCTCTTGATAAGCGAGATCCAGCTGACCGAACCGCAAGGAAAAATTAAAAATCAGAAGCTTCTAAATGATGAACAGATTCGCCACTTTATTGTGAATGGGTATGTCAACGTTACCGCTGACGTGCCGACACACATCCACGAGACCATCTATGATAAAACCGATGAACTCTTTGAAGGAGCGACGGATTTCCGAGGCGATAGGCAACACAACCCACTCAATAACATTTTACCGGTGGTGCCAGAACTTCAGGTAGTCTTGGAATCTCCAGAGGTGCGCGGTGCGCTCACCAGCATTTTGGGGAACGGGTATGTCATGCACCCGCATCGGCATTGCCACCCCAATTTTTTAGGAAGTGCACCGAGCGGGAAGGAAGATGGCGAAGAGCGGTTGATGATGCCGCTGCATAAAGATGGACACGCCGGTGGGAAGCGACCACGGCATCGAACACCTCGCTGGGCGATTCTCTTCTATTATCCGCAACCGTGTCTCGCTGAACAAGGACCGACCTGTATCATTCCGGGGACGCAATACATCCGAGAATTTATGTTGGATGGCGAACGTCAACGGCACGAGATACATGCAGAAGGTGGAAACGGGACGCGACTGCTTTCTGAGGGTTTCCTGAATCGTAATCTGGTTCCGATGTCCGGTGAACTCGGCACGGTGTGGATTATGCACTTTGATATGGTGCATTCGTTCCTGCAGAACTATGTTCCTCTGAATCGCTACGGGATGAAATTCGTCTTCATGCGCACTGAGCAGCCGACGGCACCTTCATGGAACAGTGAAACCTCTCTGTGGCAACCCCCTGAAGTTAACCACGTTCCTTACGATGCGGAGATCCTCTGGACGTATATCTGGAATTGGATGTCCGGCAAGACCGATCTATATGACACTGACCGTCCAAATACCACGATAGATGTAGCATCAGCGGTTGCGGCATTGAAAGCAGATGATCCGAACGAGCGTATGAAAGCCGCCAACGAATTGGGTTTTTGGCGTCCCTTGCAAGCCGAAACTTGCTCTAAAACAGTGCGAACAGTTGCTGCGGAGGCTGTCCCCGCACTGGTCGATGCCCTCAAAGATAGTTATGAACCTGTCCGTCGGAACGCCATCTATGCGCTTGGTGCGATCGGTGAACCGGCTGTTAAACCCCTCGTTGATGCGCTTGATTCAGAGAAAGAGGCGTTTGATATGGAGCCGATTCTCCATATCTGTGATGCCGCGCATGGACTCGCGGCAACGGGTACGCCAGCTGTGTCTGAACTCATAACGGCTCTACAGGACAAACGCGAGAACGTGCGCGCTTCAGCAGCGTATGCATTAGGCGAGATGGGGCCTGTCGCAGCAGAGGCGGTTGATGGACTTATTGCGTTATTAACGGATGAATCGGAAGAGGTGCGACGGCATGCAACCTCGGCATTGGGGATGATTAAAGTGCCAGTGTCGAAAACAGTCCCGGCGTTGTTAGAGGTCCTGGAAGATCGCGAAGACACGGATTTAGCGTTCTTTGCGGCGCAGGCGTTGACTCGTATTGGACCAGATGCGACGGAAGCTATCCCGGCATTGTGGGAGGCATTGATGAGCGAGTCGGCGTATGTGCGTGGATTCTCTTCGGAGGCATTGGCTCGGATTGGCACTGCTGAAGCATTGCAGGCGCTCGTGCCGTTTCTACGGACGGCGCGTTGGTTTAATTATGTCAAGAAGAGTGTGCCAGCTTTCAGTATTGAATTGAAGGACGCAAAATTCGCACCGAGTGACGCAGATTCCCTCACGAAATTGATTCAAGAGTGGGCGGAACAGAAGGATATTCCCTTACCGAAACCAGAGACGATCTCACAGGACTCCGATACACAATTTCAGGTGACCTTCAGCGATGGCAGACAAGCGACTGCCCGCGTTGAGGGTGATGTGCTAAACCTCTATCGTAAAACGCGTGTGGAGGCTGGATTTAAGACATATCGTTAGGATGCTGAAGTAAAATTAGATTCCTTTTTCCCGCTGGCGAGGTTTAAAATCTCGCCAGCAAAATTTTGCATCTATCGGGATTTTTCATCGCTTGCATCGTCTGTGTAAGTGGATTCTGCTTGCGATGGGACCTCTATACGATCTCCTTCCGCACGGAAATCGTATATGGTTTTGCTGCCATCAGGGAGAATAGTTGTTATTCTGCCGTTGCTATAGGATGTCTCCCCGGTGTACCTCAATACAGGTCGGTCCATTGAGATCCCCAGTCTTTCGTATCGCTCTTTGTCCTTTTTCCACCTTTTTAAGTTTGCTTTTGTGGCATCTGACGGATAGAGGGATGCTTCTGCAGTGTAGAGTTCTATTGCCTCATCAATGTTAAACCCAATGCCGCTGTAAAATTTTTGTTTGAGTCGCATATAGGTGCGAACTTCTGGAATATCCCCGAATTTCCTTATCAATGGATTGTGGGGACTTGGATTATCTGGGTTGTCCGTGAAAGGGTTAACGAGCACAAAATCTGGCGGCGGTAAGTTTTCTTTTGGCGGGGTGTCTGTCAATACGGGTACATCTGCTGGGATTCCGAGTCTTTCGTATCGCTTTTTGTCGGATTTCAGGTCTTTTAACATCTCCTTTGCGGCAGGCGTAGGATAGAGGTAGACTTCTGCAGTGTAGAGTTCTATTGCCTCATCAATGCTAAGCCCGATGCCACGCTCCAGTTTTTGCTTGAGTCGGATATAAGTGTGGACTTGCGGGATGTCCCCAAACTGCTTGATAAGTCGGTTATGCAGACGAATGTTATCTGGATGGTTCTTGGACGGATTGGACCCGGTAGTGAAATCTTCTTTGGTGGGCTGCGCCTTTACATTTTTATCTGTAGACAGATGGGCAGTGTTGCCATCTTCAGAGCGTATTTCGGATGTCTCAGTCTTGATATGTCTACTGGCACACCCGAAGAGGAGAAAACTGGCAAAAATACCGAGCAGTGTTATGACTGGAAGGGCGAAAATCCGTTTCATTTTGGTTCTCCTTTGTTTTTATCTTTGACTGTTTTTTCTCGTTTTCTGGTAAATCAGTATATCACAATTCTGCGTTTTGGAGGACAAGTTTCCAATTGATTTTCTGTGCCGAATTTGCTAAAATAATAAAGAGACTCATTCTTTGCAACGCTTCTATTTTTTAATTCAAAATGCGTAGTTCGTAATGAAATTATGCCTTAAATGGCATAATTTGTCTTTGCTTTACATTTGGAGAGCGGATATAAGAAAGGCATGCTAAAGTTCTTAGGGAAACCCCCAAGCAAAACACCGACATTGTTTAACTGCGAGGAATAATTAAAAAAACGTAAGGAAATAAAAAATGGATTGTATCTTTTGTTCCATTGTTGCTGGTAACATTCCGGCAACAACAGTGTATGAAGATGAACACGTCTTGGCTTTTATGGATATTGCCCCCGCAAACCCGGGGCATACCCTCATTATACCAAAGCAACACTATCGAAATATCTATGATATCCCTGTAGAAATAGGCAGTAAAATTATGCAAGCCTCGATTCCGCTCGCAAACGCGATCCGAGCGGCATTGAACACTGATGGGCTTAATCTCGTTCAGTCGAATGAAGCCGCAGGGTTTCAGACCGTTTTTCATTTCCATCTCCACCTCGTCCCGCGATGGGAAGGCGACCCGCTCCGGTTACCCTGGCGACCGAGTGAAGGGGATATGGAGGAAATCGGCAACATTGCAGCAAAAATTCGAGAAGCTTTGTAGAACCGAAAGGAAGAATTAAAAATATGAACATCTTGATTACCTCCGCTGGTTCTGAACTGGCACGCAACGTAGCGGGAGCATTGGCGGAAGAACACACACTCCGCTTGACAGAGTTGTATCCCGTTGACACTGTTGAAGGAACGTTCGTGCAAAGCGAACTTGGACACGACGAGTCAACCAACGAACTGGTGCGCGGCATAGATACCATTATCCACATCGCCGAGATACCGTCTGATCTCCTGGTTTCCGAAGCTGACCAACCCGACAATTACGCTATCGATTATCAGACGCGTTGCACTTATAACCTACTGATGGCAGCATCGGAAGAAGGCGTAAAACATGCCATTTACGCAAGCACACTCCGCCTTTTTGAGCAACATGGTGAAGACTGGACGGTTACAGAGAGTTGGCGACCTCGTCCATCTGTCGATAGTTTCGTGCTTTCAAAGCATCTTGGCGAGTTCACGTGTAGAGAATTCGGTCGCGAGGGCAAGCTCAATGTGACGTGCCTTCGCCTCGGTAATCTCGGTACTGTAGATGCTGCCGTAACCGCCGAACCGGATTCAATGTGGCTTGAGATGAACGATGCTGTCACCGCCTTTCAAGGAGCACTTGAATCTTCCTCGCCGTGGCGAATCTTTCACATCCAGTCAGAGTTTCCTGGCTCCCGTTTTTCCATCGGGAAAGCCAAAGGGCATCTGCAGTTCAATCCGCAATTCGTACCATAGCCGATAGGTAGTCTTCCATGCCGTTCCTGAACCGAAATTGTAGCCCGTAATGAAATTATGCCTTAAATGGCATAATTTGTCTTTGCTTTACATTTGGAGGGCGACTCTACGCAAAGGAACGTCAATCCGAAATCCTATCTGAGCGAACCGCAAGGAAAAATTAAAAAATGAAAGTTCTTATTTTAGGGGGTAACGGGTATCTTGGACCGCATGTCGTCAAGGCGTTGGAGCCTTACTATACTTTGCGCGTCACAGACATCAACGACATTGAAACGAAGCATGAATCGATGCACATCGATGTCGGTTCACTGGATCAGGTTCTGCGAGCAGCTGAAGGGATGGACGCGATTCTCAATTGCTCCGTCCTACGACACGATCGGCAGCTGGCTTTCGATGTGAGCACGCGTGGATGTTACAATACGATGCGCGCCGCTGTCGAACATGGTATCCGTCGCGTTATTAACACGGGACCCCATTTCACTATCCAAGGCGATGACTATACCACCTACGATTACGAGATTAATCCGGATGTTCCACCACACACAAGCACCGGACTCTATCCGTTGACTAAGGGGTTAGGACAGGAAATCTGTAAAGTCTTCACTGAACATTACGACATCTATGTTCTCTGTTATCTGTTCCTTAGTTTCCGGGAACACGAAGATTCAGCGGAAGGCACCGATCTCAATCCGTTTTCTGTCAGTTGGCGGGATGCAGGAGAAGCCTTCCGACTGGGTTTAGAGATTGATTTGGAAGATCTCCCGTCACGCTGCGAGATTTTCAATATCTTCGCAGATTTACCGCATCAGCAGTTCTCGAATGTCAAAACAAAACGCATCTTAGGTTTTGCCCCCCAAGATAATTTTGAGCGAATGTGGCATAAAACGGAATAGGACATCAATATCCAATCCATCTGACCGAACCGCAGGGAAAAATTAAAAAATGGACATTCGGCTTTTCGCACATCGAGGCGGCATGGGGCGTGCACCCGAAAACACCCTTGCTTCCTTCAGGCAGGCATTGGCGGATGGTGCTGATGGATATGAGTGTGATGTCTGTCTTACCCAAGATAAGCAACCTGTCCTAATTCACGTTGGCTTCAACCGACACAGTATTCGGGAAGCTACAGGGTGTTCCAGATCCCTGAGTGATCTCACTTGGCAAGAGGTACAGCAACTCACGATGGAGGCATCTAATGAACCTGTTGCCCACCTTGACGACGCACTCCGTTTCGCACGAGAAAACCAAATGCCGTGTTTCGTTGAGCCGAAGACGGACACACCAGAACTACTTCCAATCATCATAGAACGGATCCGCCACTTTGAGGTCGTTCATCTTGTCAATATTCTCACATTTTACTTCCGAAAGCATCTGCTTGTAGAGGCGAAACGTTTAGAGTCGAGGTTGCAGACAAGCGCGATTCTCATTAATCCAGCAGCGAACTTCCGCAAGGCAGCGGCTGCTATTGATGTAGACCGCATCATCTTAGGTTGGAGCGGGATTAATCACTTCGGGCTTTATAACACGTTCACGCAGACTGTTGCGCGCCAAGTCAAGGAACTCCGGGCAAACGGTATTTTTGTGGATGCTGGATTCATTCAGACGGCGAAAGATGTCGCTTGGGCAGTCTCGCCGCAGAAAGCGGGTGGTGTTGATGGTTTATGGGTGGACGATGTGCCTTACATCAGACGTTGTCTCCAAGAGATTTAGCTTTAGTAGACACCTTTGGGTTCAAGTTTTCGTGTACCATGCAAGAGGTTCGTTTTGCAGATAGGGAAGCAGCAGGTGCTGGAGTTTCCGACGTGCGTGGTATAGGTATGTTTTAACGGTGTTCTCCGACTTACCCAAACGTGATGCAATCTCTTTTATCGGAAGTCCGTCCCAGTAACGCAGGCAAAAAGCGGTGCGTTGACTAAGAGGCAGCTGGTCGGTAGCTTTACGGATAATGTGTTCGAGTTCTTTCTTTTCGAGAAGTACACAAGGCGGAGGTTGCACCTCGGTCATTTGGAGTGTATCATCTGCGTTCTGAGGTAATTCCTCGAATCCTATAACACGTTGTCTATTACGTTTACGGAGAAAATCAATGCTACGATTGATAGCAATCTGGTAAAGCCAACTGTAAAATACGGATTGCCCCTTGAAGTTGGGCAGTGCCTGCCACGCCTTCAAGAACACCTCTTGGCAGAGGTCTTTTGCTGTCTCACGGTCACGAACCTTGCGGTAAATCAGATTATAGATTTTTTGCTGATATTTGTACACGAGTGGGTTAAACGCCTCTGTATCGCCGTTCTGGGCACGCGCAACAAGTTCCTGCTCATCGAAATTGTCGAGTTCAGCGTGTATTGTTAAAGCACTTCTCATATTTTTCTCCTTGTTTATGGCTGTCGGTGAAGAGGCTTTTCGTGGAATACGTAGAAAACCTGGGGAAATACGCAGAAATACCCCTATCAAATACCCCTGACGACTGACTGCTGATTGTTATTCGATCCATTGCATTGTTTCTCGAAGTTGTTCCTTTGCCTTGGCATAATCTCGACGTGCTTGGTAAAAGACACGTTGTGCTTCTGTAAATTGCGCTTGTGTTTGAAACGCATCGTTATAAGTCATATTTTGATACCCCGGTATTTCAACCGTGACTTCATCCAGCACGCGTTCTATGGTTCGTAACCTTTGCTCAAAGATTCTCACGCGTGTTTCTTCGATTTCCGCCCGTTCTCTGGCATTTGCCACCTCACGATAGGCGCGTCGCACCGCGACACGGATTGACTTTGTTTTTTCGATATATGCCAGCTGCAACCGCTCCAATTCTGCAATTTCTAC
>JAGWBV010000018.1:0-36239 GCA_021295715.1 Candidatus Poribacteria bacterium
ACATCCATCCCAGATGAATGACCGTCACATACAGAATCCGGCTTATTCTCAACTCAAGTCTTTATTTTTTTTGAGAATATGACGCTGGAAGCGGACTCTGTAGGAACAGAGTGTTTCAAGAGTTCGCTGTCTCTTTCTTTCCGTATCCACCACCGCCCGGTGTCTCTATCCGAATGATGTCCCCTTCATTTGTGGAAGTGGACACCTTACCCGACAATGGCTGCTCTGCTCCACCGGAAATTAGCACATTACGCCCCGGTTTTCCGGGTTCACCGCCTTGCAGCCCGTAGGGACACTGCGTTCGGCGATCAGAAAGGATGGTGACCTCGGCATCTGTGAGAAGTCGCAGTGCTCGAACAACTCCTGCACCCCCTCGGAATTTCCCTGCCCCGCCTGTTCCACGTCTAATTGAGTATGCCGCCACCTGCATCGGGTAATTCGTCTCGATCGCCTCTATCGGTGTATTCATCGTATTCGTCATATGCGTATGGATGGCATCAATTCCGTCTCGGTTTGGGCGTGCTCCCATGCCGCCTGCAATCGTTTCGTAATACGTAAAGTCCTTTCCGCGCGAAACATCATACCCACCTATTGTAAGGTTATTCATGGTGCCGGAACTCGCAGCGGGAATCTGATCAGGACAGGCTTGCGCCAATGCCCCGAGCAGGACATCAACAATACGTTGCGATGTTTCGACATTTCCGCCCGCAACCGCAGCCGGAAACTTTGCATTCACAACGGTTCCCTCTGGCGCGACGACTCGGATCGGTTCTAAACACCCAGCATTGGCAGGAACATCTGCACCAGCAATACATCGAAAGGCATAAAAAACAGCGGAAAGCGTAATCGCGTAAATAGCGTTAACTGAACCTCGAACCTGTTTCGCCGTGCCAGTGAAATCAACCACTGCGGTATCATCTTCGATCTCAATCGCGACCCGTATCTCAATAGATTCATCGGTGATGCCGTCATTATCAAGTACATCAGCATACATGTAGCGTCCGTTCGGGATTTCCCGAAGGCGTGCCCTGACCATTCGACTCGCATACGCACAGAGTTCCTGCATGTATTCCGTAATTTCTGGCGCGCCATATTTACCCACCATCTCCTGTAGGCACCGTTCACCCACACGGTTCGCAGCGAGTTGTGCTTCCATATCACCACGGCGTTCCCCAGGCGTGCGGACATTCGCGAGAATAAATTCCCAGAGGTCAGTATCCAATTCCCCGCCTCGAATGAGTTTAACGGGTGGAATTCGGATCCCTTCCTGAATGACACTCGTCGCAATTGGCATGGAACCAGGGGACATTCCACCCACGTCGGCGTGATGTGCACGATTCGCAACAAAGAAGACGGGGCGGATAGAAGATTGAAAGACTGGAAGACTGGAAGACTGGGGGTCCCGTCTATCCTTCCATTCAGATTTCCTCCCATCCTTCCATTTTTCCATATCTCCATCTGAGAAAACGGGCGCGACGAGCGTAATATCGGGTAGATGGGTGCCACCGCGATATGGATCATTAAGGGCAATCATATCACCAGGCACCATTTCTGTATGGGCAATCGCAGCGAGCACCGAAAGTGGCATGGAACCGAGATGCACAGGAATATGAGCGGCTTGTGCAACCATTTTACCCGTGTTATCAAACACGGCACACGAAAAATCAAGCCGTTCCTTGATATTCGGTGAGAATGCCGTGCGTTGTAGCGTTACGCCCATCTCCTCGGCAACGGAGGTCAGCATATTTTTGTAAAGCTCAAGTTTGATAGGATCAGTGCTCATTGTGTTGTCGATGTCCGCGTTGGTTAGTAAGTAGCGTCAATATTCAGAAGTTAGTTGCATTTTAACATCGCCTCCTATAATATGCAAGGAAAGATTCGTTAGGAGAACTCGCAATGGAAAAAGTTAATATCGCCCTCATCGGCGCGGGCGGAATGGCAAACGGTGTCCATTATCCGTCGCTCAGAGAGTGTGAAGATGTGAACCTTGTTGGATTGTGTGATATGGTTCCATCAAAACTTCAGGCAACAGCGGAACGCTTTGAGATTGAAGAAACATTCACCGACTATAAACAGATGCTTGAGAAGACGAGTCCCGATGCGGTGTATATCCTCATGCCGCCGCAACACCTGTTTCCACTCGTAATTCACTGTCTCTCGCAACAGCACCACGTTTTTATTGAGAAACCACCCGGTATTACGCTTCATCAAACCAAGGAAATGGCACGCGCCGCAGAGAAAAACAACAGTAAGACGATGGTCGGTTTCAATCGTCGTTTTATCCCTCTCTTGCGCAAGGTCAAAACGATCGTTGAAGAGCAGGGACCGATCATTCAGTGCATGTCAACCTTCCACAAAAACACACCAGACGCGCGCTATTACGACGGCGTGATAGACGTTCTAACATGTGATGCCATTCACGCCGTGGACGCACTCCGATGGCTTGGTGGTGGTGAAGTGAAAGCCGTCGCAAGCGACATCAACAGTTTCTATTCCGAGCGCGAGAACAGTTTCAACGCCCTTGTTAAATTTACCAGCGGTGCCTCAGGTTATCTTTGTACCAACTGGGCAGTCGGCGGGCGTATCCATACATTTGAGATGCATGCGCGTGAGATTTCCGCTTACATCAACCCCGATCCGGGTGGACGTGCTATGCTTCATACACCCGAAGGCACAACTGAAATCACCCCTGAAGAAGCGGCGGGATCTGATGTTACACACAGGGCTTACGGATTTTATGGAGAGAGCCGACATTTTGTCGACTGCATTCAGCAGAACCAACAACCGTTAACCTGCTTCGCTGACGCCGTCAAGACGATGGAACTCGTGACAGCCATCTATCAAAATCGGATAGATGCTTGAACAACCGGCACGTAAAATAAATTGGCACGTTTCTTGCTACAGATTATTGTAATGGTAGGCATTTGTGAACGCTATAGATCCACAGCATATATCAGTTTTATGTGATAAAGTGATCGATTTTCTCAGCCCAAAACCGGATGGTGTTTATATAGATGGCACTGTCGGATTAGGAGGGCATAGTGCCGCTATTTTAGAGGCCTCTGCACCGAACGGACGCGTGATCGGAATTGATTTAGATGTTGAGGCTCTCACTATCGCAAAAAGTAGATTACACGTCTTCGGAGAGCGTTCTTCTCTGATTAGCGGCAATTTTGCTGAGATGGATGTTTTATTGGAAACCAAACACTCGATTCATGCTGTAGACGGTATTCTGCTGGACTTAGGGGTGTCGTCCCTGCAGCTGGACACACCACAGCGAGGTTTCAGTTTCAATCATACTGGTCCATTAGATATGCGTATGAACAACAGTCAGCAATCAGCATTGTCGCGTAGGTCTCCCACACGCGGCTTGCGTCGCGGTCAGCAGCAAACACCTAAGCAAAAACACGCTACTTTATCGGAAACCTCTTTATTGACAGCTGAAAGCCATACTCAGAAAACGGAGCTCACAGCGATGCAGGTTGTCAACAACAGTCCAATGGAGGCCCTTGTTGATATTTTCAAGCGATATGGCGAAGAACGATTCGCGAAACGGATTGCCCATCGGATTATTCAGGAGCGGAAAGAAACACCGATAGTGACAACAACGCAATTGGCAGAGATTGTCAAGCAAGCTGTCCCGAAGGGTGTATCCAAAATCCATCCTGCGACTCGTGTATTTCAGGCACTCCGCATTCATATCAACGCCGAATTGGAAAATCTTGCGATGGGTTTAGACGCTGCAATATCGCTTCTGAAGCCGGATGGTTGTCTGTGTGTCATTGCGTTTCATTCACTTGAAGATAGAATAGTCAAGCACTGTTTTCAGAAATGTGCACGGGCGTGTATCTGTCCACCGAAAACGCCCATCTGTATCTGTGAACACAGTGCCTCCTTGGAAATTCTTACGAAGCGCCCTATATTACCAAATGCGGCTGAAGTTCAACACAATCCGCGAGCGCGGAGTGCTAAACTACGCGTCGCTCGCAAATTGTAGGGTAAGGTGTCCGTATTTTCTGCGCTATGAAAGAAAAAATGTATCTTAAACACAATCTTCAACGTTTAAAAAGGAGAGCCTTTGCTACCTGTGGAAGTGCTTCTATCTCTATGAACAAAGCGCGTAGCCCGTAAGCGAAGCGGAGGGGTTTTTGCTTGGGTGTTTCCTTTAGATCTACGGAAAGGTGCGTGAAACTTGAAACCTACTTCACCGAACCGCAAGGTATAATTAAAAAATTGAACAAATGCAAACACTACATAACAGTCATTCAACACGCATCACAAATACAGAAGACCCAAAACCGAAAAAGAGATTTCCGTTAGCATATATTGTTCTGGTGCTATCTTTCTGCACCTTCGCTGGCAGCATTTGGTTCTCATCTTACGCCAAGAAGGTCGCTTTGCAACGACAGCCCACTTATGAGAGACAGAAGCGTCAAATTCAGGACGCGATTCATCGACTTGAACTGAAAGAATCAACCTTAACCGGTGTGCAGAGGATTCGGCAAATCGCGACTGAACTCGGAATGGTTGAACCCGCCGAAGCCTCACAGATAGTCTGGGATAAATAGTTTCGTCTTTTAGGGCACACCTTTTGTTTCTCTTTTTGAAAAGCACTCATATTTATATTCATTTGGTGGAAAAACATGAAAAACAATTCACATTTATCCATTCGCCGACTTGTTTTCGTGCTTATTATACTGCAGGTGGGTTTCCTATTATTGGTCGGTAAACTGTTCAAAGTACAAATCTCCAACGATGCCGCACATCAAGTACCAACTGCCCACCCTTGGGGCACTGCGCGCACAGCAGCGGTAAAACGAGGCAAAATTTTGGACAGACATGGGAATGTTTTAGCCCTGAGTCGTCACAGCATCTCTGTCTATGCGGATCCGACGTATATGAAGACCGAACCGCGTGAAGCCGCTCGCAGGCTTGCCCCGGTTTTAGGCATTCCCGAATCTGAATTGCTTACCCAACTGCGTCGCAAGGATAAACGGTTTGTATGGCTGAAAAAGGATATGGATTACGAGTTACTTGACGAAATTCGAGCAATTGAGAAAGAGATTCGTGGCATAAAGCATGAGGTCGAACAGCAACGGAGCTATCCGAAAGGGACACTCGCCGCCCAAGTTATTGGACACATAAACGACCAAAATATGGGTGAGGGAATCGAGTATCAGTACAACAATTACCTTTTGAATGCGAGGCAGCGACAAGCAGCACGGCGGGCAGAAGCCGCCCGTAATGAACCTTTAAACTTGTTAACCAACGGTGATTCTACCGACGATTATGGGTATAGCGTCGTCCTGACGCTTGATGAATATATTCAATACGTCGCTGAGAAGGAATTAGCAGCAGCGTGTCGAAAATGGAACTCGCCACGCGGGACAGCCATCGTCTTGGCATCAAAAACGGCAGAGATACTGGCACTTGCAAGCTATCCCTCTTACGATTTGAACCATTACACCCTTGGAAGTGAGCAAGCAAAAAGGAATCTTGGTGTTTGGTTTGCGTATGAGCCGGGTTCGATTTTTAAAATCGTTGCATCCTCCGCTGTTCTGAACGAGGGCATTATGAGCCCTGAGTCAACGGTTTTTTGCGAGAATGGACGTTACCGACTCTCGAACGGTAGAATCATCCGGGATGTCTCGGGAAAAGGATGGCTTACCTTAGAAGAAGTCCTCCACAAATCCAGTAATATCGGTATGATTAAAGTCGTCAAGGAATTGGGACCCGATAACTTTAGTACCTACATTGAAAAGTACGGCTTTGGAAAAGCAACCGGTGTAGACCTACCTTATGAGCACAGAGGAAGCCTTTATGCCGTAAAGCATTGGGATACGCACTCTCTTGGCTCCATCCCCTTTGGACAAGGGATTATGGTAACGCCTCTTCAGATGGTGAGCGCGCTAAACGTCATTGCGAACCGTGGAAAACTCCTCCGTCCACACATTACCCGAGAAATTCGGGACAGCAATGGAAAGGTGATTAAAAAGAAATATCCGATTGAAGTCCGACAGGTCATCCGCCCGATAATAGCAAAACAGATGACAGAGATACTCGTCGGCGTTGTTGAAGGTGGAAGTGGCAGACGAGCACGCGTTGAAGGTTATCGCGTGGCAGGAAAAACCGGAACAGCCCAAAAAGCTGAAAAACATGGTAGAGGCTACGCCGGAAAAGAGATCATGTCTTTCATGGGATTCCTACCCGCAGAGAATCCTATGGTATCAATAATCGTCATGCTTGATGAACCGAAAGGGGCACGTTTCAGCGGACAAACCGCCGGACCTCTTTTCCAGCAAATCGCTGCCCAAACAATACAATACTTGAAGCAAACGGAGTTCTTCGGACCTGAACTTCAAAAGTTCTCTAACCTCTCACCTGTTGTTACAAAACAATCACCGACGCTGAAAGGAGAGGGGCTGTGAGGCTTCATGAGCTGCTCCGCGGACTTCACATTACCACAAGTTCTGGATCGCCGGATATTGATATTACTGGTGTTGTCAGTGACAATCGGAGCGTCGAACCCGGTAATGCTTTTGTTTGTTATCAAGGCATCAACGTGGATAGCCACGACTTCATTCGAGATGCCCTTCAAAAAGGCGCTGCAGTTGTCATTGGTGAAAAACCGATAACAACTATAGAGACACCAAGAAAGCCGATCACCTATGTGCAAGTCCCGTGCGGACGCCAAGCGATGTCCTTGATTGCTGCTAATTGGCATGGAAACCCTGCAAAACGCCTTAAACTCATCGGTATTACAGGCACCAACGGTAAAACCTCAACAGCACACCTCATACATGCGATATTCAAGGCAAGCGGTCAAAAAACAGCACTCATTGGAACAGTTGGACACCAGTACACGAACTCCCAAGGCGAGGAGGAAATCCTCTCTGCTTCCCTGACGACTCCTGATGCGTTCGCACTCCACGCTCTTTTCAAGCAGTTTACTGAGGAGAATGTAGCGTTCGTTACGATGGAAACCTCCTCGCAAGGGTTAGCACTACAGCGCCTGGCAGGACTTACCTTCGATACCGCGGTTTTTACCAACTTCACCCAAGACCACCTTGATTACCATCAAACGATGGAAGCATATCTAAAGGCAAAGCTGATGCTGTTCGAGCAACTCGACAAGGAAGGTGTTGCCATCTTGAACAGCGATTCACCGGTAACAGAACGTATTGCCCATGCCTTAAGGAATTCGCGAGCACAGCTCGCACCTACGACGTACGGTTTTGGTGAAAAAGCAGATATACACGCAGAGAATATTAATTTTTCTCATAATCGATTGACGTTTACAGCGGTTACGCCAGATGGAGGGGTTCCAGTGCGGTTGCGATTACTCGGAGAATACAACCTTTACAACGCCCTTGCCGCCATCGCTGTCGGACTCCGTTACGATTGTCCGATCTCAGCGATCCAGGAAGGCCTTGCTGGTACTGTAGTTCCGGGTCGGTTTGAGCTGATTGATCGAGGACAGGATTTCGCTGTCATCGTTGACTATGCACATACACCCGATGGCTTAGAAAATGTGCTGACTGCCGCTAAGCGCGTCGCTAAATGTAAATTAATTTGTGTTTTCGGATGCGGTGGCGATAGGGATAACGGTAAGCGTCCAAAGATGGGAAATATTTCCGCACAAATTGCGGATTATAGCGTGATTACTTCCGACAATCCACGCACCGAAAACCCTGATGAAATCATCGCGCAAATTGTGTCAAATTTACCACATGACACCGAATATGTATGCATTCCAGAGAGACGCGACGCTATCCAGCACGCAATCGCGACGGCAAAATCCGGTGATGTTGTTGTCATCGCGGGCAAAGGACATGAGGATTACCAAGAAATTCACGGCAAAAGATTTCCCTTTGACGATAGGGTTGTGGCATCGGATTTTTTGGCAATGGCAACCAGCAATCAGCAATCAGCAGTCAGCCAAGAGACTTCCGTTAAATGAAACCTTCTTAACTGATGGAGAACCGATGGTTTCCGATAGTCCTTAAAAAACATGCAGAGTACGGAGATTAACGGTCTAAAGATTGCATATCAGGTTTCGGGAGAAGGCGAGGTAATTCTCCTCTTGCATGGTTGGGGTGGAGAAGCGGCGAGTTTTCAACCTGTCTTTGATTGGCTCGCACACTCCCACAAAGTCTACGCACTTGATTTGCCAGGGTTCGGTCAGAGTCAGATTCCCCTTACAGCGTGGAACACTTCCGATTATGCCCAGTTCGTTATAGCGTTTCTGGAAGAGTTTGACATTCCAAAGGCTCACTTCATCGGTCACTCCTTTGGCGGTAGAATTTCGATTATCGTCTCAGCGGAATACCCTGAAAAAGTCGATAAACTTATTCTGGTTGACAGCGCGGGAATCATACCGCCTCGAACCGCAAAATATCATCTTCGCGTAGGTTTAGCAAAAATCGGTAAAATGCTCCGTCGATGCGGGAAATATGGTGATCTCGTCGCAGATACGATGTCCGCACGCGCCGGTTCCAAAGACTATCAGAACGCTGGAGATATGCGTGCCACGTTCGTCAAAGTCGTGAATCAAGATTTGCGTCCACTCTTGCCACGGATAACCGCATCAACACTGTTAATCTGGGGTGAAGACGACAAAGATACCCCCGTGGCTTTCGGACAAATTATGGAGAAAGAAATACCCGACGCGGGATTAGTTGTCCTCAAGGAAGCAGGCCATTTTTCGTACCTTGATCAGTTCCCTCAGTTTTGCCGAATTGTCGCAAGCTTTTTGAAGGAAAATTAGAAAATTGGAAATGATGAGTACTGTTTTTTTCTACTTCGTGATGCTGACCTGTTTCGTAAGGGCTGTCGTTAGGACCACGCGTGGTCTCCATATACTCCAACTCGATGGCTATAAAACAGGTCGGTACCTGAAGTGGATGCGTCAACATCTGAGGAATTGTTTTGAAATCAAGGAGATTCTCATTATTGGCGGGCTGCTCATCCTGACGGCGTTCTATCCCCACTATAACGATACATGGCTGTTTCCTGTGCTGTGCTTAACTTGGGGTGGATTCCAAATCTATATGAGCACGCAACGGAAAAAGGAATCTTCAAAAAAACCGCTCGTTTACACAGCACGCGCGAAACGGGTGTTTGGACTCTCAATCTGCTTGCTCGTCGGTATAGCGACAACACTTGTGTTTATAGCACAGACCAGTGTTTTTGCTGGGGTGTTTCCTCGATGGCGAATTGCAATCTTTCTCTTTAGCGAAGTAACTGTCATTAATTTAACAATTGCGAATCTGCTTATCTATCCTTTGGAGCGGACGATAAATGGAGCGTATCTCCTTTCAGCGAAAAAACGAATCAAGACGTTCCAGCCCAAAGTTATCGGGATTACAGGAAGTTATGGTAAGACGAGCACGAAATATATCCTACATCAGATCTTGTCTCAAAAATTTAACGCGTTGATGACCCCTGACAGTTACAATACACCAATGGGTATCTGCAAAGTCATCCGCGGGGAACTTACCGCTGAACACGAGATATTTATTGTCGAAATGGGGGCTTATAAACGTGGCGACATCCGAGAGTTATGTAACTTAGCATCCCCTCAAACCGGCATTCTCACAGCTGTTGGACCTCAGCACTTAGAACGATTTAAAAGTATAGAGAATATTGCCAAAACGAAATATGAGTTGATTGAGTCCCTCCCACCGGGTGGACTCGCAGTTTTCAACTGTGACAATGAAATTTGCGCTGGACTTGCCGATAAAAGGGAGCAAGATGGAAATCCCGTGCGTCGGTACGCGACAGAACCATTTCCTGTAACTTCGGCTGGTGAGCGTGCTGAGTTAACTGCCACAAACATTCAACACACCGACGAAGGACTTGCTTTCAGAATAGCGGCGAGGTTAGAAACCTCGCCAGCGGCTGAGGGAAGTGTAGAGATTCGGACACAACTCTTAGGCAGACATAACGTATCCAATATCCTCGCTGCAACGGCAGTTGCAATAGAATGCGGAATGACACTTGAGGAAATTCGGGTAGCAATCACCAATGTTGAACCCGTCCCACACCGCTTGCAATTGACCGCCAGCGAAGGCGATGTAACCATCATCGACGATAGCTTCAACTCGAACCCAGTCGGCGCGAAAGCGGCTCTTGAAGTTCTCACTGAAATCCAAGGTGGTAAAAAAGTGTTAGTAACACCTGGGATGGTAGAACTCGGTGAAAGGGAATACGAAGAAAATAAACGCCTCGGAGAACACGCAGCCGATGTCTGTGATTTGGTCATTTTAGTGGGACCCAGGCGGACGACTCCGATTTTAGACGGCTTGAAAGCCGTGCAATATCCGACCCAGCAGATCATTGTCGCACTTAACTTGGAAGAAGTTAAACAACATTTAGCAACACAGGTCCGAGCCGGTGATGTTGTCCTTTTTGAAAACGACCTCCCGGACAACTATAATGAGGAACAGCAGTCGGCTATCGGTTGACCGTCTTTTTAATAATTCGCAAAGCGTTAGATGCCCCTGACCGACCCGCAAGGAAAAATTAAATGTCAAAATACAATGTAGCTCTTATATTTGGAGGATGTACACCTGAACATGAAGTCTCAATCGTAACCGCACACCAGGTCTGTCTTGCCCTACAAGACTTCAGTGGCGAATCGGGCGGGCATCGCGTTATCCCTATTTACGTCACAAAAAATGGGGAGTGGTTAACTGGCGATGCCCTTTGCGATTTGTCAACCTTTACCGATGGAAATCTGCCACATTCAACCGACTTCGACAAGGTCAGTGTTGAATTTCATCCAACTCCGCAATTTGTTGTTACCGCAAAACATTGGCTTGGTCAAAACATTCAGAAAAGAACGGTTCTTCCGGTAGATGTTGTCTTCCCATCAATACACGGTATGCATGGCGAAGATGGAACACTTCAAGGTCTACTTGAACTTATGAACCTGCCTTACGTTGGTGCGCGAGTCGTCGGTTCTGCTGTTGGTATGGATAAAATCATGATGAAGGCGATTCTCAGCGAAAATGGTCTTCCAATACTTCCTTATTTATATTGGACGCATCATGATTGGGAGACGCGCCGTGACGAACTCATCAAAAAGGTGGAAGCATCGCTTTCTTACCCACTGTTTGTGAAACCTGCAATGAGTGGCTCAAGTATTGGGGTCAGCCATGTTAAAAACCGAGTTGAACTATGTGCTGCTGCGGAAGTTGCCGGACACTATTCGCGCAGGATCCTCGTCGAAAAAGCGGTCGAGAATCCACTGGAAATCAACTGTGCTGTAATGGGCACAGATGAGCCAACCGCCTCTGTCTGCGAGCAACCCGTGACGCAGGAAACCAACTTTCTCAGTTTTGACGATAAATACATCCATCAACACGGAGAATCTTCAGGAATGGCAGGTGCAGACAGAAAAATTCCTGCACCCATTTCAGAAGAATTGACGTTACATATACAAAGTCTGGCAATACAGACTTTTCAGGTTTTAGATTGCGCCGGTGTCGCACGTATCGACTTTCTCATAGATGCAAACGAGAACGTTTACGTGAATGAAATCAACACCATTCCGGGATCCTATAGTTACTACTTGTGGACGCATCAAGGCATTGAGTTTCCGCAACTCGTATCCGATCTCATCGACTTAGCACGGACGGTACACGCACAGAAAAATGCCTTAACCTATACATATACAACGAACCTCCTAAGCCAAGCAGGTGCGAGTTTTTCCAAATTGAAGAAGGATGGAAAGCTTGGCGGCACACAGAGTAAGACGCTGTAATGCCTGAAAGTATCCCTTGACGGCACCCCGAAATGTCTCCAATCCAAATCTGTCGAACGCTGCGAAGCGGCCTTAAGTTGGATGCCAGTCAACAAAATTTATTTGTACGAAAGCTATACAAGAAATGTTTTATCATCTCTTTTTTGAGAATCTGGTTGAGGTCTTTTCACCATTCAATATCTTTCGCTATATTAGTTTTCGCGCAATTTATGCGACAGCTACTGCTCTCCTGATTTCCCTCGTTTTGGGACCTTTTATGATAGAGAAGTTAAAACAGCTGCGCATTGGAGAACATATTCAGGAGGAGGTAGCAAAAGCCCAACAGAGTACTGAAAATCAGAACAAGGCAGGGGTGCCGACAATGGGCGGAGTCCTCATTATTGTATCTGTTCTGATATCCGTAGTCTTCTGGTCGCGTTTAGACCAACCCTATATCTACCTGATGATTTTGACGACGCTGTGGTTCGGTGGGCTTGGATTTCTGGACGATTACAGCAAATTGGTAAAACAACAGTCCTTAGGACTCCGAGGCTGGCATAAAATTGGGCTTCAAACAGTAGGGGCATTGGTGATTGCTGGATATCTTTACCAGTGGGGTCCCGTGGAAGCCGGGGATCCAACGACCCGGACAGCACTGGTTCTCCCTTTTTTCAAAGACATCCAACCCAGTTTGGGTATCCTGTTTATTCCTTTCGCAACTTTAGTTATCGTTGGTGCCTCTAATGCGGTCAATCTTACAGATGGAATGGATGGATTAGCAATCGGATGTACGTTGTTTGTTGCGGGCACCTTGGGCATCGTTGGGTATATGACAAGCCACAATGAGATTGCAGCGTACCTGAACATCTTTCACTTACCCGTCGGTGGGGAAGTGACAGCGATTTTCTGTGCGGCGTTGGTCGGGGCGGGTTTGGGATTTTTATGGTATAATGGGCATCCTGCCCAAGTCTTTATGGGAGATACCGGATCGTTGGCACTCGGTGCCACACTTGGAACGGTGGCAGTGCTTATAAAGCAGGAATTTCTACTCGTGATAGTCGGTGCTATTTTCGTCGCTGAAACATTATCGGTTATCATCCAAGTCTGGTCATTCCGTACATTTGGTAAACGTGTGTTCAAGATGTCTCCTATCCACTATCATTTTCTGCTCTCAGGGTGGAAGGAATCCAAAGTTGTCATCCGATTTTGGATTGTCGGTCTTATTTTGGTCTTAATAGCCTTAAGCACATTGAAACTTCGGTGAGGAGAATAGCAATCAGCAGTCAGCAATCAGAAAAGATACCCTCGTTAACGCGGTCCTGGTTTCCGATGCTTGATAGCCGACGGCTGATGGCTAACAAAAAAGTGCAATTACATGGAAAGCGTGTCACAGTTTTTGGTTTGAATCGGAGCGGGATCGCTGCAGCGAAATTACTACAGTCACACGGTGCTGTTGTTACGCTTACAGACACGCGTCCTCGTGAAGCATTATCAGCGGAAATAGCAATCAGTAATCAGCAAGTGGCAATCGGCACAGAAGCCATCAGCAAGTCCATTAACAACCGACTGCTGACGGCTGATAGCCATTTTCAAACATATTTCGGTGGGCACCCTTTGGAATGCATTACAGATGCAGACTTAATAGTGGTCTCCCCGGGTGTACCACTTGACATTCCGATCCTGTGCAAGGCGAGATTGAGAAACCTTCCAATTCTCGCAGAATTGGAAATCGCCGCGAGTGTATGTCCGGCAACGATTGTTGCCATCACTGGCACGAAAGGTAAATCAACAACGACACTCCTCACAGCTGCCATACTAAAAGCCGGTGGTAGATTTCCAAAAGTTCGCGTTGCTGGCAATATTGGTGTACCGTTAGCTGCGGAAGTTCAAAACCTTACAAGTCGAGATATAGTCCTTGTTGAAGCAAGCAGTTTTCAGTTGGAGAGCACCGTGACATTCCATCCAAAAGTTAGCGTTGTGCTTAATTTGTCTCGCGATCACTTGGATAGACACGGAACAATGTCCGCCTATCGTGAGGCAAAACAGAAAATCTCTGAAAACCAAACAGCTGCAGATTGGATAGTCCTCAATGATTCAGAAACATCTGTCAAGGATTTTGCAGCATTAACATCGGCGGAAGCGGTCTATTTTACCGACAAAGGTGTCCCCGACAACTCGTCGTTTTCAGGAACATTTAGAGAGGGTTCGGAACTTTTCGCGCAGCAGAATGGGATACGCGAAAAAATATGCGACATCGTGGACATCCCAGTCCGAGGAGCACACAACGTACAGAACGTTCTCGCCGCTATCGCTGTAGGACGGATTTTTGGTGTAACAGGGGCAGAAATCCAAGAAGCACTTCAATGTTTTGATCGGTCGCATCCCGCTTTATCCCATGCTTTTGAGTTAGTGCGAACCTTAGACGGTGTTCGATTTATAAATGACTCAAAAGCGACAAACGTAGCAGCAGTCAAAGCAGCTCTTGAATCATTAGCAGACGCTCAAGTTTTACTCATAATGGGAGGATACGACAAGGGTAATGATTATACCTCGTTGTGTGAAATCGTTCAAACTCAGGTTAAAGGGGCAATAATGCTCGGCGAGTACACGCAACAGATTGAAAAGACCCTCGCCAATACAACGAAAATAATGAAAGCGAAAACAATGGCAGAGGCTGTGCAGGTGGCACATAAACACGCGACACCCGGCGATGTCGTGCTGTTGTCCCCGGCAAATGCCAGTTTTGACATGTATTCCGATTACAAAGCAAGGGGCACCGACTTTAAAGAAGCAGTTGATGCCCTTTAAGCCCAAGGTAGTATAGGCACACTCCGGTGCCGTTACGACAGTAAAAAAATGATACGCAATTATCAAAACTCTATCCGTAGCAATAAGAACCGCAAATCCAAACCAAAATCTGGGTCCAAATGGACAAACACGCGCGTCTATTCGGTCGTAGAGGAACAGCAGAAACAGGTAGAAGCACCACCGCCACCCAGATCGGGACGCATGGATAGAGGTTTGCTCGCTCTTACGCTCTGTCTGATTGCGATAGGCATTCTGATGGTATACAGCGCAAGCCATCTTCTCTCCTCAAGACATTACGATGGTTATAGTTACCGCTATTTACAGATACACATCATTGCTTGTGGGATTGGTTTAGTCGGTATGTTACTTAGTTCCCATCTCCCCTACCGATTTTATGGGAGGTTCGCAAATCTTTTTTTGATACTCTCCTTTATTGGGTTATTATTGGTTTTCGTCCCCGGTTTAGGGGCAAGCGTGCAAGGGGCAGAAGGCGGTAGATTTAAACGTTGGATCAATATAGGATTGCCTATCAATTTTCAGCCCGTGGAATTTGCGAAAATAGCGTTGGTTATGCATGTGGCAAACTTCATAAGCCACAATCCAGACCGCGTTAAGAGTTTTCTTAACGGCGTACTGCCGAATATCTTAATTGTAGGTGCTGCTTTCGGTCTCGTGTACATCCAACCGGATTTCGGTTCGGCGTTCTTATTAGTCGTAACCGTTTGCATCGTGCTATTTGTCGGTGGTATGCGTATCTGGCATGTCCTAACACTTGCTGGTGCAGGCGGCGGTCTTCTCAGTCTACTGATAATCCGAGATTCCTATAAGCTAAAACGCCTCATGGATTACTTGGCAATGTTGAAATCCCCTGATGCGACGAACTATCAGTTAACACGTTCACTCGATGCGCTCGAAAGTGGTGGACTTCTCGGTTTAGGAATCGATAGCAGCCTTCAGAAAATATCACGTCTTCCGTATCCACACACAGATTTTATTTTCGCAGTGTTAGGTGAGGAGTTCGGATTTATCGGTGCCGTGACTGTGACCTTTATCTTTATGCTTTTTGTATGGCGAGGACTCCACATTGCCCGCCAGGCAAGTGACCTCTTTGGCTCTTTGCTTGCCACCGGAATTACGACCCTCATCGGTCTACAGGCTTTCATTAACATTGGTGTTGCGACAGGTCTGCTGCCGACAAAAGGGATCACACTGCCGTTTATCAGCTACGGTGGTTCATCAATTGTCCTGAGTCTGGTAAGCGTCGGGATCCTTTTGAATGTATCACGTAGCAGCAATAAAAACACAGACGAATAAAATAGAGTTCCAAAACACCAAGCCTGAAACGAAGTGGAAGGGTTTTTGCTTGGGTGTTTCTTCAACTCTACGGAATAGAACATGAAACCCGAGATGCATCTCATCGAACCGCAAGGAAAATTAAAAATATCAGAAACCGACAACCGCAGTTTACTGGCACTGCAACGGGGTACAACCCACAAAAAAATTGTTGTCGCGGGTGGCGGGACAGGCGGGCACATCTATCCCGCTATCGGTATCGCCCAAGCACTGCAACGCTTGGATGCCACCGTAGAGATTGTGTTCATTGGTGGCTCGGGCAAGTTGGAATCAACGCTTGTACCACAACACGGATTCCGTTTCTTGCCTATTTCGGTTGCGGGATTTCCACGTCGCCTCACTTTACAGTGGTTCCCAACCCTTTGGAAGGCATTTCATGGACTCATTCAGTCCATGCGATATATGAAGGCGTTGAAACCAGACGTTGTTATCGGAACGGGCGGATATGTTTCAGGTCCGGTCCTGTTAGCGGGTCTTCTGTGCAAGATTCCGATTGCTATCCAAGAACAGAATGCTTCTGTCGGCTTAACAAACGGCATATTGGCACGATGGGCAGATGTCGCCTACCTTGCCATGGCATCGGTTCGCGAGAACAATTCGTTTCGACGAACGACACGTATAGAGATAACAGGAAATCCGATTCGTCCTGCAATCGCTGCATTCCCGAGGTCCGAAGAAACCTATAGAAGATTCGGGTTGCATCCAGAGCGGAAAACGATTTTTGTGATGGGTGGGAGCCAGGGTGCTCATGCTATCAATGAAGCAATTGTAGCGGCACTGCCACACTTATCCGAATATGCCGATCAGATCCAGATAGTCCATCAAACGGGTGCCATGGAAGTAGAAAAGGTTCAAAAGCAGTATGATCAGATACTCGCTTTGCACCGAACCTCCAACTCGACTCCTATACAAGATAGCAAAGCACGAGTTGGAGATTCGGGTTTCCTATACTGTGTCAAACCTTTCTTTGATACTGTTGAGGAAATCTATAGCATCGCAGACGTTATGGTGTGCAGAGCAGGGGGAATGACTATTGCCGAGGTTACTGCATGCGGTATCCCGGCAATCTTTATACCCTTACCTTCGCAAACCGGAAACAACCAAGTCTTAAACGCTCACACCGTTGCAGAAGCCGGCGCAGCTGTTGTCCTTGAACAAGGCACTTTCACAGTAGAGACATTGGTTAAAAACCTAACGAATATGACCCTGGATGGAAATACGCACGAACGGATGGTAACCGCAAGTCGAGCACTTGGCAAACCAGATGCCAGCACTGACATCGCCAAGTCAATTTTTTTAACTTTTTAATTTTACCTTACGGAGAAATAACGGGCGTTATAACTATCGGATGCGTTCCTTAACGTAAATCGTTATAAACCCAATCGCTTGATTCAACGCCTTGCGAATAATTAAAAAATGTTTGGAAAAACACGACACATCCATATCATCGGCATCGGTGGCGCTGGTTTAAGTGGCATCACTGAGATCCTACTGGACCTCGGATTCCACGTAACAGGTTCAGATATCCAAAAATCATATACCACAGAACACTTGCGTGAACGCGGGGCAACTATCTATTATGAGCACGCAGCATCACACATACAGGGGGCCAATGTGGTCGTTATGTCTCCGGCAATTCCACGTGATAATCCAGAACTCCTCGCTGCAGAAACGCAGAATATTCCAATTGTCAGGGGTGCGGAGATGCTAAATGAAATTACTCGCATGCGCTATAGCATTGCCGTCAGTGGAACACATGGAAAAACAACCACAACAGCGATGACCGCAACAGTTCTTGCCAGCCTTGATCCGACGGTTGTTTTAGGTGGGAAACTCATGGATGGCAGTCATGCTCGCAGCGGCGAAGGCGATGTTATGGTTGTCGAAGCAGACGAGGCGTACGGCTCTATTGAGATGTTTTATCCCACTGTTGCCGTTGTTACGTCAGTCGATGCCGACCATCTGGATTATTACAGTAGTGTTGACGAGATTGGTGAAACCTTCCTCAAATTCATCAATAAGGTTCCGTTCTACGGCACCGCAGTCCTTTGTTTAGATGCTGAGAATATCCAGAGGTTTATCCCGCGGGTTAAAAAGCGTTATATTACTTATGGACTTGAAACACGAGCGGATCTGACTGCTGAAGGCATTACCGCAGAAGGTCCGACATCTCGTTACCGAGTTCGCAAAAACGGACACCTATATGGCGAAATGCACCTCAAGATGCCGGGGCGCCATAATATTTCTAACTCTTTGGCAGCAATAGCCGTTGGACTCGAACTTGATATTCCGTTCGCTCAAATCCGGGAGCGGCTTGAGTCATTTCAGGGAGTCCATCGCCGCTTTGAAGTTCTCGGCGAAGCGAATAATATCATTGTCGTTGACGATTACGCCCATAATCCAGCGAAGTTGAAAGCCGCATTAAGCGGGGCACGCGAGGGTTATAAGCGCCGTATCGTTGCAGTTTTTCAGCCACATCGATACCAGCGCGTCAGAGATTTAGCAGATGAGTTCTCTCGTTCTTTTTATCAAGCAGACGTCCTCATTGTTACTTCAATCTATAGTGCGGGTGAGGCACCTATTGAAAACGTCACGGCTGAAAAACTGGCAGAAGCGATACAATCACACGGACATCGTCATGTCTTCTATGTGCCAGATACAGATGAAGTTACGGACGTCCTAATAAAAATAACACAACCAGAAGATATTGTCATTACGCTCGGAGCAGGGGACATTAGTAAAATAGGACACGAGTTTTTAAATAGACTTCAGGCACAATAGCCATCAGCTCTCAGCGATCGGCAAGAAAACCCCTTTGCTGAAAGCCGACGGCTGGCAGCCGAAAGCCATTATGATGTGGATGCAATTGACTACAAATCAACGACCCACCCTTACAGATACAAGAGAAGCCAGAAGAAGGTCCCCGTTCTTTGGGAAAAAAAAGCGGAACGGATATACATGGCAGACTTCAATGCCGGCACGACGGCTTGGTAAACACCCGAACGCCAAAATATACATGTGGCGGCGCATAATTCTCGTCATCGCGGTTATAGTTACCTTATCGTTTGCCGGAAAAATAGTGCTCGGTTTTTTTAGTGCTGAGTATGTTTCACTTGAACTTTCAGGAAATATGCACTATACTGATGTGCAAATCTATAATGTATTAGGCGAGAAGTTAGAAAATATCGTCATAGATTCCGAAGAACAAACAGCCGACTATCTAAAGGAAAGTTTAAGTTACCTTAAAGAAGTGCAGGTCGTTAAACATGTAATGAAGCGGGTACTCACCATTGAAGTCACTGAACGTGAACCCTTCGCTCTTCTGGGGGTCAGTAACATTTCGCAAGCGTACATGCCCAATGTAAACACATTAGGTGATCTATCATCTGCTGTAAGTACGCTACTCAATGGTGATATTTCGTTTTTTCTGGTAGATAGCGAAGGACATGTGTTAAAAAATATAGAGGTTAAAGAAACAGGTCAACAGAGATCTGAAGGGTTGCCTGAAGAAATGGTGATACTTTCGGTAGTGAGTAAGGAACTACCGAGAGTAGGCACTACCGTTCAAAGCAGCGAGGTTCAATTAGGATTAGAGCTTTTAAAAACTGCTCGACTTCAGGAACCAGCACTTGCGGCACAAATACGGATTATTGACGTAAGTGATTTCCAAAAAATTAAGTTACAGATTGATGCACTGCCGATACCCGTATGGCTCGCTGGAGATGCCCTCGAATCAGGGCTTCACCATACTGCCCTGCTTTTAAAACAGCATAAAACTCGGCTTCTTGAACTTATTGGTGAGATTCCGAGCGCAAGAAAGCCATATCTGGACGTCCGGTACCAAGACACACTCTACTTAGGGGGTTACTCCGAAAGCAGGTAGTCCTATTCTTATAGCACCAATAGGAACCTACAGAATATCGGATCCGCACGGTTGACGGTTTCCCTTGATATTTGAAGAAGGAGGTGAAAACATTTAAATGGCAAAAGAAAATATTATCGCAGGACTTGATATCGGTTCAAGCAAAATTTCGGTAGTTGTTGGGAATACACTGCACGAAAGCATCCCTAAAATAGGAATTATCGGCGTTGGTCACGCAACTTCAGAAGGGCTCCGGAGGGGAGTTGTTGTTGACATCAACCAAACAGCCGAGGCAATTCGTAAAGCCATCTCGAGTGCCGAATTGATGGCAGGTGTAAAAATAGACGCTGTTTGCGTTGGTATTTCCGGTGAACATGTTATTGGGCAAACGTCACATGGGGTTGTCTCTGTGGCAAATACCGAGATTTCGCAGGACGATGTTGACCGAGCGATGATAGCTGCGAAGGCAATATCTATTCCTGCAGACAGGGAAATACTGCATGTCATCCAACAGAATTTCGTCGTTGATGCCCAGAGTCGTATTCGGGAACCCGTCGGTATGTCAGGCGCGCGTCTTGAAGCCTACGCCTACATTATTACAGGTAGCACAACAGCCATCCAGAATTTGCTCAATAGTATCGAAAAAGCAGGTGTGCCTATAGTTGAAACGCTCGTCGCTGCCCCGCTTGCAGCAACGCAGGCGACCATCTCAAAGGATGAGCGTGAAGTTGGTATTGCCCTGGTTGATATTGGTGATGGAACAACTGAAATTATCATTTACAAAGAGGATTCTATTGAACATACCGCGGTAATTCCTGTTGGTGGACAGCACGTTACTAACGACATTGCGCAATACTTAAAAGTCACCCTTCCAGAAGCGGAGGAACTTAAACTTCACCGCGGCTGTGCTTGGACAGAATTAATTGATCCTGAGGAAGTTAGATCCATTCCAGTCGCGAGTGATTCAACGCCACCGCGTTTCATCGACCGGATTGAACTTGCCCAAATTATTGAGTACCGTATGGCTGAAATATTGGACGCAATCGGTGACGAATTGGGTGATATTCCGCTTCCAGGAGGACTCGTACTGACGGGTGGTACCGCGCTCATGGACGGTTTGCAAGAACTCGCTGAAGCTATGCTCCAATTGCGCGTCCAGATCGGATACCCGCGTGGCTTGCAAGGCTTGACTGACCGAGTGAACCATCCAATGTACTCGACAGGCATAGGACTCGCTCTTTACGGCGAGACTTTGCGGCAGTTAGAACGTGAACACAACGCACGCCATGGTGGGAACGCCATCGGATCATTCCTGCAGCGCGTCAAAGAATGGTTTGGATATTAAACGTCCTCTTTATTGTTTAATAGGACGAACCTCTCTTATACCAAACTTGCCGTAACGCTTGACTTAACCTTGCTAATAGCGTATAATTTAATGTGAAAAAGCGAATTCATGAAAGTTAATAAGGAACCTCGGTCTGGAGATTGAGGATATAATGAATGATAGGAGGAATTAGGTTGCTGTGTCATTAATTTATAGTAACTGAAATTCAACATGATAGAATTTGAACAGGAAGAATTTGAAAGTCTACGCGCTAAAATTAAAGTCATTGGAGTCGGTGGAGCAGGTGGAAACGCTGTCAAACGTATGATTGAAGCAGGACTTACCGGTATAGAATTTTATGCCGTCAATACCGATCAACAAGCACTTGTGACCTGCCGCGGTGCGACTCAAATCCAGATTGGCGTTAACACGACCGAAGGTTTAGGTTCCGGTGCAAACCCCGACATCGGAAGAAAAGCTGCCGAAGAAGACAGAGAACATCTCCAAACTATCGTAGAGAACGCAAATATGGTCTTCATCACCGCAGGTATGGGTGGTGGAACTGGCACCGGCGCGGCACCAATCATTGCTACACAAGCAAAAGAACGTGGAGCACTTACTATCGGGGTCGTGACACGTCCTTTCAACTTTGAGGGACAACGTCGCTCAGCCACTGCCGAAACAGGACTTGAGGAACTCCGAGCTGCTGCTGATTCTGTAATCGTCGTCCCAAACCAGCGTCTCATCGACACTATGGACAGGAAACTCCCAATCCGAGAAGCATTTCGTATGGGAGACCAGATTCTTTTACATGGTGTTAAAAGCATATCCGACATCGTTACGGAATCAGGCGAAATTAACGTTGACTTTGCCGACGTTGAGTCTATCATGCGAAACGCAGGCAGTGCCTTGATGGGTATGGGACACGCGACAGGAGACAACCGCGCTCAAATTGCCGCAGAACAAGCGATCAGTTCCCCGCTCCTTGAGCAAACTAACATCGCCGGAGCCGTCGGTATGATTGTGAACATAACCGCACCCCCCGATTTCATGATGCATGAACTTGATGACGCTATGGGTGTCATTCAAGATACAGCTCCGGAGGCACAAATTATTTTTGGACTTGTTTATAAAGATGAATTGGAACTTGGTGATGAAGTCCTTGTAACCGTCATTGCAACAGGATTTGATTCTGTTGAAGGGGAAGCCCTCGGCATCGACGATAGGAGCGCAGTGTCACAATATGATGACACAGACACCTATCAAAGGCAGCCACAAGCTCCCTCTGAACAGCGTGTATCAAGTCCAAGCAGAGCACGACAGCGTGTCGCCAGAACGCCATCCGATAGACCCAGAATTCCGGGTCGTGGACGCAGGGGAACCAATGTCGAACCTCCCTCAGAGGAGGAAGCACCTCAAAGCAACCCGCAGCAACCCGTTCAAGGAAGAGATCAAGGCTCGCAGCAGCGTGAAACGGATTGGGAAATTCCGGCTTTTCTGCGCGTTCAAAAAAGACGTGGGAACGATAAATAGTGAACCTACATCGACATTATCAACAATTGCGCAGTGAGGAACACGGCGCACATAACAACTTCAGAAAACCCAACAAATTCGCGCTTGTCTATCCGAGCACGTATGCTCTCGGCATGTCAAGTCTCGGTGTTCAGGTTATGTACGCGACGCTTAACAGCCGACCAGACACCGCTTGCGAACGTGTTTTTATTCCTGAACCTGACTACCTTCGGAAACTTGCCTCTCAAAAAAAGGCACTGTTCTCGTTTGAAACGCAGACCTCTTTGAACCAATTTGACATCATCGGGTTTTCAGTCTCCTTCGAATCAGATTATGTGAACATTCCTCGCACGTTAGCGTTAGCGAACATACCACCGCTTGCTGAAGCGCGAACCGAATGGGATCCGCTCGTTATTGCTGGCGGCATTAATATCTCCTATAACCCAGAACCGATTGCCGATTTTGTTGATGTTTTTGTGGTTGGCGAAGCCGAACTTGTTATCCATCAACTCATGACACATTTCAATGAGTGGAAAAGATCCGGCGCACCCAAAAGCGAATTGCTTCAAACGCTCGCAACTGTTCCAGGGCTTTACGTGCCACATTTTTATGACGTAACCTATCGCGACGATGGTACGATCGATGCCGTCTCTCCACAGCCTGGTATATCACCTCAGATTCGTGCAGGAGCCGTCCCAAAACTCGATGATGTCGAAACCTGCACGCACATCCACACACCCAATACCGAATTCGCAAATGCACACCTTATTGAAATTGTGCGTGGGTGTGGTCGGCAATGTCGTTTCTGTGTTGCAGATTATGCCCGTCGATGGCCAAGACATCGCTCTGTAGAAAGCACACTGGCACTTGCAGAACGCGCACGCGGCATTACAGACAGAATCGGACTCGTCGGTGCCTCTATCTCTGACCATCCACACATCAATGAGATCGCTACAGGTCTTGTCGAACGTGGGTTCCGCATCTCTTGTGCTTCACTCCGCGCCGAAACCGTTCGCACGCCGCTGCTCGATGCACTCGCCGACAGCGAACAAGGGACCATCACCATTGCTCCAGAAGTCGCAACTGAAGAACTCCAGAAGGTCGTCAATAAAGCGATCCCACGTGAACGTCTCTACTATGTTTTTGAGGAAGCATTGAAACGTGATATTCTTAACCTTCGCCTATACTTTCTCATTGGTGTCCCGCATGAAACACCAGAAGACGTGGAAGCCATTGTTGATATGGCGAAGGAAATGCGAACTATACTTCTTCCGCACGCGAAGCGAACAGGAAAAATCGCGCGTATCAGCTTTACTATTTCACCCATGGTGCCAAAACCACATACACCTTTTCAGTGGGTAGCAATGGAACCTCCGAAAACCATCTCCCGAAAACTTGATTTTCTGAAACGCGAAATTAATCAGCTTGGTAGCATCAAAGTTGGTTCCGCCAGTGCCAGACTCGCACATCAAGAAGCCGTCTTCGCACGTGGGGACCGGCGACTCGGAAAGGTCATCCTCGATCTTGCAAACGGCGTGCCATGGAACCAAGCCTTCCGCAAGCACGAATTAGTCCCACATTTTTACGCGACACGTCAACGCCCACTGCATGAAACCAATCCGTGGGACCATCTCGATCTTAACGTTAAACCGCAGTTCCTACAACTTGAGTTCCACAAGCACGAAAAAGGTTTCACAACGAGTGAATGCGATACCACTGTTTGTAAGAAGTGTGGTGCTTGCTGAGGAATGGTTGTCAGTTGTCAGTTGTCAGTTGTCAGTTAAAGAGGGACCTGGTTTAACCAAACCCTCTCTTAACTGGAAACCGATAACGGATAATCAATATAACCGATGATTGATAACTGAAAGGGTTGCGTTAGTAACCCGAACCGATAACCATAAAAAGGAGAAATTCACTGTGCGCAAATATGAGAAATTTATAGGTGGACTCGTCGCAATATGCGTCTTGTTTGCCTTTACGACACCTTTATATGCGGGGTTAGATGACAAATCTCTCGTTTTATACCTCTCCTTCGACGAAGGAAAGGGAGGGAAAACCGCAGATGGCTCCACATATGGTCATGATGGTGAATTTGTCCAAAATCCCACATGGGTAGATGGACAATTCGGCAAAGCGTTGGAATTCGATGGGACCAAAGGAGAACATGTAATGGTCCCTATCAACGACACTTTACAGTTAAGAGAACAATTCTCCATTGCTTTCTGGGTTAAACGTGGCGATGCCCAAATTCGGGATTGGAATTACATGGTTACAGCCGGCTCCTTGAAATGGGCATCAATTTTTCAGAATGCCAGCAGCAAAACTTTTTTCTGGTCGACCTCTGGTGGTGCTTGGGCACAGAAAGCCGTCAGCGACGATATTCAACCTGATGACTGGGTCCACATAGCAGTCACACATGACACTAAATCAAAAGTCGTCATCTATAACGACGGGAAAGAAGCGGGCGGTGGACCTAAACCGCCACCCGTTGATGAAATTGATGGCTCTGTTATGGTTGGGGCACGTCACCCCGGCGAAGAATTTTTCACCGGTATCATTGATGAAGTGTTTCTCTTCAACCGGATCATCACCGAAGCGGAAATCAGTGAAATTATGACTGGTGATTTTCTGCCAGTGGCACCCGCAGAGAAACTTGCGACGACATGGGGCAGCATTAAATCTGACCGCGATTAGAAATACGCTTGACAAGGGCGGTGTAAACACCGCCCTTATACCAGAGGGAAAGCGTATGCTAAAATATCTCCTCATATCCATCCTCTGCAGTGCTTTTATAAATATCGCTTTATCCGATTCTCCACTCGCCGAGAAGCATTATAAAGATGCTACTGCCTACCACGATCTCGGAGAATTCGAGCGAGCTATCTCCGAATACAGAAAAGCCATCGCGCTTCATCCAAATTCCCCGATCATCTACAACAAACTCGGTGTCGCATATTCCGAACTGAAGCAATATGATGCCGCACTTGATGCCTATCAGAAGGCACTTGTGTTCTCTCCGATGACAACTGAACCACACTATAATATGGGGCTGGTCTACCTGAAGAAAGGTGCTCTTCCACGCGCCCTCAAGGCGTTTAAACGTGCGATCACTATCAATGCAGAGTGGGGAGATGCCTACACCGGACTCGGTGAAGTTTACTTGAAACAGGGTGATTTCGGACGTGCCGATCGTGCCTATAAACACGCCATACGTCTGAATCCAAACGGAAATCCGAGTGCCTTTTTGGGATTAGGTAAGGTTTATGCAAGGCAGGAACGTTGGGATGATGCAATTACCGCTGTCAAGAAGGCAATCGAAATCCAAGTGGATAACACAGACGCACATTATCAACTCGCTCAAATTTATATCAAACGTGGCGAAAAGAAAAAAGCCACATCAGCGATGGCGTTCTTCAAAGTCCTTCGTCAAACAGATCCGCTCCTCAATGAAGCCAAAATATGGGTAAAAAGACATCCCAATGACGCAAGAGGTTACAACAATCTCGGTATCGTTTATCTCGCACGTCGTCGCTCTGCAGACGCGATTGCAAGTTACAAACGCGCCATTTCGCTTGCCCCTGATTTAGCGACTGCCCACTACAATTTAGGACATGCTTACCATAAACAAGGAAAAATGAACCCCGCCATCGCGGCTTACAAACAAGCACTCGCCATCGACACCACACTCGCGATTGCACATAATAATGTCGCTGTCTGCTATATAGAATCGGGGATAGATTTGGATCAAGCACTCTCGCATGCCCGAACCGCTGTTCGTCTTATCCCGACTGAGTCGAACTATTGGGATACGCTTTCACAAGTTTGCACCGCTCTTGGTTTGGAAAGTGAGGCGGAACACGCACGTGTTCGTTCACTGAAAGAACAGGAAAAACACACCAACGAACAATGAAACGCTTCTGCTATATTATCCTTTTTTTCCTCCTGAGCATATCCACTCCCGCAGAAGTCCAATTCGTTGACGCGACCGATGCTGCAGGCATCACATTTCGGCATGTCGATGGCAGAACCGGTAAGAAATTTCTCATCGAAACTCTTGGATCTGGTGCACTCTTTTTCGACTTTGATGTTGACGGGGCATTGGATCTCTATGTAGTGAACGCGACACACATCCCTCCACCAAAGAGCGAAAATACCTCTCAAATACATTCCACACTTCCAAAAAATAAACTCTACCGAAACAACGGTGACGGAACTTTTACCGACATTACAGACAGGGCAGGCGTTGGAGACACCGGCTACGGTGTCGGATGCGCAGCCGCCGATGTCAACAACGACGGCTATCCCGAAATTTATGTCACCAACTATGGAGCTAACCGCCTCTATTACAACAACGGCGATGGCACCTTTACGGATGCAACACAAAAAGCGGGAGTCGGTGATGAACGCTGGGGCACAAGTTGTGCCTTCCTGGATTACGATTTAGACGGGTATATTGACTTATACGTCGCCAATTATATGAAATTTTCTGTCGCGGAAAACGAATGGTGGGAAACTCAGGGTATTAGAACATATTGTAGCCCGACAGATCAGATCGCTGGCAGTCATTTTGTAAGTGAGTCTGATATTCTCTACCGCAACAATGGGGATGGCACCTTCACAGATGTCACCAAAACTGCGGGAATCTCACATCGTGCCCTCGGTCTCGCTGTCGCAGTCGGAGATTACGATAATGACGGTTACCCAGACCTGCACATTGCTAACGATATGGAAGCAGACCTCTTTTACCACAACAACGGTGATGGCACCTTTACGGAAACCGCTGACTTCACTGGGACAGGATATGATGAAAACGGCTTCCCGGGAAGCGGTATGGGAAACGCATTCGGTGATTACAATAACGACGGTTATCTGGATCTCGTCGTTAGCAACGCCTCTGGACTGCCTGCACTTCTCTATCAAAATGAAAACGCTGCGTTTTTTACCGATGTCTCTTTTGTCTCAGGCATTGGAGCAGTGACGCTCCCTTACTTTAAATGGGCGGTCGAATTCTTAGACTATGACAACGACGGTCTCCTTGACGTGTTCGTTGCGAACGGACATCTCCAGGAAAACATCTCGTTCTTTTCAGAAAGCACTTATCCACAGACGGATTTGGTTTTCCGCAACGTGCGTAGACAAAACGGCACACATTATTTCACTGATACATCTACCGAAGTCGGATTGGCAGAACTTCCCAAAAAAGTCAGCCGCGCTGCCGCATTCGGGGACTATGATAACGACGGAGATGTCGATATTTTTCTTAACAACTCCAATCAACACGCAACCCTCCTCCGAAACGAAGGCGGTAATAGCAATCATTGGCTGACAATCCAGCCGATCGGGACCCGAAGCAACGCGTCCGGTATCGGCACAAAAATAGTTGTGAAAGCGGGAAATTTATCTCTTACCAAAGAAGCACGGAGCGGCGCAAGTTATCTTTCACAAAGCGACCTGCGGGTTCATTTTGGATTGGGAAAGAATTCAACGGTGGACACCCTCGAAATCCACTGGCAGAGCGGGCGGACAGAGCGGTTTTCCAACCTGAAGTCGGACCAAATTTTGTATATTAAAGAGGGACACGGAATTATAAACGGGCAAGAATAAAGTTACCTTTTCTCCAGACATATACACATTCCCGAAGCGGCACGCGCCCATACGTCCCCATTTGTTGACTACTATTTCCCTTTTTCCCAGGCACCACAAAAATTTTTTCTATCTCAAAACCGAGAGATTGCGCGATGTCGGATAAAATCATATCTACAGAGATGCTTACACCTGCATATCGAACATTATCATTTACCATAAAGAGGCGGGCATTTGGTTTTAAGACGCGAGCACATTCACCGATAACGCACGCCATCTCTGAAAAATATCCACGAACCATTCGCGGAATACCGTTGTTGTTTAATGTACCAGAGTCTTTTTCGTGCTGGAGATAGGTGTTTATTGCTGTAAGCAATTTCTGCTGGTTAGCGACTTCTATAAAAGGCGTCCATTGTGGACAGATTTTCAGTAAATCCTTTTCTCGATTTTCTACGGTGTAACTCAGCATTTCTTGCCGCAGATGAGAGACCTCCGTTTGCGTCAACTCCAACATAGCGAGTTCAAGAGCATAAGTCCGAGTGTAATCGTAACGGTTGCAATAAGGCGGCGATGTCATAATTGCCCCGTAAGCAGCTGTTTCAAGGGCCGGAAGGACTTCAAGACATGAGCCTTCAAATAACTGAATATCTTCCATAGACTGCTGAAAAGGCTTCCTTGTATTTGTACCAACTGTAGGCAGGCTTACCTTTGTTTCCCTGAAAACTGACAATCTTCCGAGACAAAAATGGGGCTACCGAGAATTGTGTTTTAAAGTCCTCAGCGAGCTCAGTGTCCAAGGCAACGATTTCGTCACGCAGTTCGGCAGTTTCTGGCTGAATTTTGTTTTTTGGCGAAGTTGGCAAGCCAAAACTTGCTGTTAAAAGTTCAGAGGTCATAAAGATCTTTACGTATCACCAGGGATCTCGGGCCAATTATGCTCCGGTGAATATCCTAAATCCGCTTCTGCCGGTTTCCACGCAAAACGGGTATCCGCACGACCCGCGACGGCATTATATGCGCCATACTTTATCGTCTCTGCTTCAATCGCGCGGGCAACACAGTGTGCAACATCCCTCGGATCCACGTAAACGAACCAAGGATCCTTCACAACTTCAGGAGCTGCGGGTCCCGGATTCTGTCCGTCTCCATCTATGACCCCTGGGCGGACATGGATCACGTCCAACCCATGCGCTTGATGATACGCCGCGCCGATCCGCTCGCCGAGGTATTTCGCCAGCGAGTAATAAAGATCTCCCGGACCGAACTGGAAGTCGTCGTCCACCTCGTAAGGCAATTTTGCGCTTGGAGCCGGAGGACACGCCGAAATACTTGAGATGTTAACCAACTTTTTGACACCCTGCTTTACACAGGCTTCCGCAACGTTCCATGTCCCTTTCACCATGACATCCGCAAACAGCGAAGCTGGCTTATCAGACCGTCCCCGCACCAGAGCGACAAGATGGACGACAGCGTCTTGTTCCGCGCACGCTGCCTCGATTTCTGCAGCATTTGTCACATCTGCCTTGATAAAAGTCGTGCCTGCAACCGTCCGATCCAGTTCAACAATATCCGTTAGCGTCAGTTCATATTCGCCACGCAACCGATCAATAATAAATTGTGCCAGATACCCATTCGCACCGGTGATCAAAATATTTTTAATTTTCCTTGCGGGTCGGTCAGGTGAATTCAGCATTTGAAGGGCTTCCTCGTATATCCGCCTGCGCCGCTGTTGCAGGCTACAATCACCAAAAAACACGCCTCTACGCGTTTTAGCGCGCAGGTGGCCTCATCTGCTCATAGAGCGCGTTGTTAAATCCGACAAAGAAACTATCTCCACTTCGCACTGTAGGCGCGCGCAGGTTACCGCTCCGTCCCATTACCACTTTTAGGATTGATTCCTGTGTGTCTTCAGTTGGCACAAAGGTTTCCACGCGTCTCCCTTTCGCAACAACGATTCGCTCAGCACTGCCCATTAACTCCCATACCGCTGCTGCGTCCATTCGTTCTTTTCGGGCATCCGTCCGACGCTCTGGTTGTAATTCGTGTTCGTCAAGAAACTCTTGAACTTTTTTACAGGAGTTTCAGCTATTCCGAAAATAAATCCAATCTACCATTTTTTAATTTTTCCTTGCGGGTCGGTCAGGTGAATCTGAGTCTGAACCTGCTTCCCCGTATATCCGCCTGCGCCGTTGTTGCAGGCTACTGTCTCGGGCATTTCTAATTCAATTCTCTCACGTTCATAAATCTGCCGGTGTCTCGACTTTGGACCGCGGCATCAATTAGGGCGAGTGTCTCAATAGCATCAGCGAATGGCGAGCGAATCAGTGTTCTGTCGCCTGTTTCAATGGCACGTAACCATGCCCCGGATTTGTCTAAACCCAGACTATTTTCGGAAACCGCCGGTTCATTGACCACCTCACCATTAAGGTATCCACGGATAACGTTATCCGTCATTTTCGCTTGTAATCGTAAATGGGGTCCGACGACTTCAACCTCAAAGCTAAATTGCTCGGTGCCACAATGATTCATGTGTGTTCCGAAAACGCCGTTGTCCAGTTGATAGGTCATCTGGATGGCATTTTCGGCATCGAATTCGGTTCGTTCCAACGCCATGTTTTTAACAGCGAGCGCGTGGGCTTGCACAGGTTTCGGGTTTCCCATTACAAAACGCGCACAATCCAACACATGCACCGCCTGTTCCGGCAAGGGCCCCCCGCTTATCTCATACTGCAGAAACCAAGGCGACATACGGAAACTCAAAAAATAATCAACGGTACATACTGTCCGCACGAGGTGGACGGTTTCCGAAGCGATTAACGCTTTCAGTTGTTCATAGAGCGGATGATAGCGGAGTTGGAACCCAACAGCAGCAATGACATCCGCTTCCTCAATACATGCCAGGCATTTCCTGCCCTCAACCATATCCAAGGCAGGCGGTTTTTCAACCATCACAGGAATACCGCGGTCGCACGCCATCTGGATCGGTTCAAGCCGGACAGGGGGTGGTGTCGTGATAACCACCCCATCCATGTCCACATCGAAAAAGGTATCTAAAGCGGTAGTGGCAAGTGCTGATTCGGTATGCGATGCGAGTTCACGCGCCGCCTCAAGCCTTACATCATGGACAGCGACAACACGCGCACCGTAATCGGTTACCGCCGCCTGATGATGTCTTCCCATACTGCCAGCACCGATGATGCCTATTGCTAACGATTTTTGATCGTTCATGGTATTTTGAGGTTTCCCCACGTTACCGCGAGTTTCCCTTTCCGTTCAACGGGAAAGATGTTGAACTCTGGGGTAGTAACGAAAACGTTATCGAATTGCGCGTAATGCGCAGCAGCACCCCGATTGCCACCGCGCGTATAGAAGCCAGTTTTGCCGTTTTCAAACCTTTTTTCACCATCCGTCCATTCTCCCACAAAAGCGAGACTACTCCATTTGGCACCGACTTTGCCGAGATATGCCTTAAATTTGTAATGCTTACGCACCTCAAACTTTATGCGGTACCAAATATGCTGCTTGCGTTTTCTTTCATCTGCGAAAGGCGTTATTTCGACCGACCAGTTGTCCTCAACGTTTCCGTGCCATTGAATACGTTGGGGAGCGTGTTTAGAACCCGCGGTTGAAATTTCGTGCATGTAGAAATTCTTGTTGTCCTTTGCGTGGAAAACGAACCCCAATGAACCGCCATTTTTTGCGTTGAAATCAGCATAGTAATCAAATTCTTCGGGGAGATTGGTAACACTGAGTCCCGCACCACCGCCCCAAATGTCAAGGACTTTCCTTCCAAGCACATCATGCCGGGTGTCATTATCTTCAACACTCCAACTCACTTGCGGTGCCCATTTGTCGAGATTAACGCCAAGACGCTCAAAGTCATCATGGAACAGAATCTCAGCATAACTAATGCCGACACACAGCGTCAGCGTGATAATCAGAGTGGTGTACCCTGTATAGGCCTTCATAGGCGTGTCCGACCCCTTTATTCCCTTGCCGTAGCGTAACGCTCGTTTTTTGAAGGCACAATTTGGGCATTCGCGAAATGTCCTAAACTATGCCTACAATCGATGGGGTTACTCTGTCTTAATTTCTCCCCATGTTGTCGTCAACTTTCCCTGTGGCTCAACGTCCATGGGGTCCTTGCCGCCGTAAATTTCGATTTCATCAACGCGAGCACCACCATTGGTGCGAATATGAAGACGTAACCACCGTGCTTCTATATCTTTGAAGGTAAACTCAGTAGTTTCACTAATCGGATCGCCCTTATGCGTATAAACCTTCGTCCATGTATTCGCATCGGAGTTTGGATCCGCCTTCGAGGTTGCGACTAGGATATCAAAGTCAGCAGTTGTCCTGTCGAGAAACCCCTGCGAATGATCGCTACCAAAGTAAATACGGTTCACGTTGGCAACATCACCCATATCAATCTGTGCCCAACCGGGTATTGCACCGATAATCCAACTCCGGCAGTTGTTGTAAAAACCGTCATTGAGATATTCGATACAGTGTCTGCGTGGACACCATCCCTCCAGCTGCGTGGAGGCTTCCGGTTTCGCATCCTTGAGCAGTGCCAAATTGGGTTCGTTGTCCCGAACCGTCGGCACAAATTCAGGTCCCGGCTTGCCGCCAGCATCACATTCATCCGTTGCTGCTTTTTTGTCCTGTTCCTTAAACTCGTAACGCCCAAACTTTTCAGGTCCCTGCGCTTCGTCATGGACTGCGAAGACAGCAAGCGTGCTCACCAGCATCGCTACTATTACAAGCCACCAATACTTTGTCCATCTCATGGTCCATTCCTCCGTTCTTGCGGTAGTCTTTACCATTATATTAACACAAGTGAAAATTTGTTTCAAGAAAACGATGATTCACTGAAAACCCTTGACTTTTTTTCTCACTGCTGCTATCTTAAAATTGTATGAACCGTTTAGAAATTTCAATTTTTGTTGACACCTATAAAGATGTCGCTTATAATTCAAACTTAGGAGATCGAAGCTTGAAACAGCGTGCTATTTTTGGGTTGCTCCTTCTCATTTTGATATGTGGTACGGCGGTTTGTGAGGCACAAGAATTGGTCCTACACCTCTCCTTTGATGCGTTAGATGGAAAGGTTGCAAAGGATAGGTCTGAATTTGGTAACGACGCAACCTTCAAGGGTTCACCAAAACTCATTGAAGGTGTTTTTGGAAAAGCATTGGAGTTCGACGGAAAAACTTCCGCACAAATTCCCGATCACGCAAGCCTTGATATAGTGGACGGAATTACTATCGAATTCTGGGCGATTGTTAAGGGCGGAGAGGCGATCCAGAGCGGTGTTGAAAAAGGAACTGCTTGGGTTTCGGGTTTATATAACCTCGCTGCACTTTATAACGGCGGAACAATTCTTCAGTTCTTCGACCTACCTGAACCATGCAACGACGATAACATCGGTCCGAGCATCCAAGATGATGAGTGGCACTTTCTTGTAGGCACGTGGGATGGTAAAGATATCCTGCTTTACATTGATGGCGAACTCGAAGCAGAAATGCCGTGTAAAGGTGAACTGAAGCCGAACAACGATCCTCTTTTTATCGGTGCACGCGGCGGAAGTGGGCGTTTTCTCACCGGTGCCTTAGATGAAATCAAAATGTACAACTACGCCTTAACCAAGGCAGAGTTGCTCAAGGATATGGAAGAGCCTGTTCCGCTGCATGTTGGCGTACAGGATAAATTGACAACCGTTTGGGCACGTCTCAAAACCGACTAATCAGCACAACAAAGGAGGGTTAATGAAAATAACACGCTATCTGTTGGCGCAGTCCACGCGCCAAAATCTGCTTTATAAAAGTCCAACGTTTTTTCTTTTACTACTGACCCTAATTGGCTGCGCGCTTCCCTTCAGCCAGAATCTAACGCCTGAAGAACAGGTCGCGGTCGTCACAACCGACAAAGGCACTATTGTGCTTGAGTTCTACCCCGATGCTGCCCCTGTGGCAGTGGATAATTTCATCAAACTGATTAATCAGAAGTTTTACGACGGCTTAACATTTCATCGGAAAGTTGATGCCCCCGGTTTGAATATCATTCAGGGCGGGTGTCCAGAAGGCGATGGAACAAGTGGTCCCGGTTGGACTATTGTCGACGAGTACACAAATCCGAACCAACGCCCACATGTCAGAGGCACGTTGGCAATGGCTCGGACTTCCGCACCGAACTCATCCGGGAGCCAATTCTATATCTGCTTGAAACCCCAACCCCATCTTGACGGAGACTACACTACCTTCGGTGGTGTAATTCAAGGGATGGATGTCGTCGATCAGTTATCGATGGGCGATGTCATGACCAAAATCCGATTGGAGGCGAAGTCAAAATATGTTCAGGCAACAGCAGAATAAGCAACATCGGCAGTTCGCAGCCGCAGCAGTCTTTGTATTAGCGACATTCTTCGCTACTTTTGTGCTGAGTTGCGCACAAGAAGATAAGCCAGCCCCCGTCCCACGTGCCCGCCGCGCTGGCACAGGCACTGCAACAACCACGGCAAAACCACAGATTGATCCCGCAACGGTCGTCGCAGTTGTTGAAACGGCAAAGGGGACTATTGAATTTGAATTCCTTGCAGCCGAAGCACCGGAAACTTCCAAGAACTTCATCAAAAACGCGCAGGTGATGTATTACAAGGGTGAGAAGTTCAATCGCGCTGAAGAACTCCTGATTCAAGCAGGTTCAAAACTTGCCGCTGGAGATACACTCCCCATTGAGAATGGTTCGCAAGAGATGTCGCGAGGCGTTGTCGCGATGGCAAAAGAGGAGGGCGCAAGCGTCTCCTACGCATCCGAATTCTTTATTTGCCGAGGAGACGCGATCCTCGACAGTGATTACACCATTTTCGGAAAAGTCATTAGTGGGATGGACGTGGTTGACAGCATCGCAGTCGATGACGTAATTACGAACATCACCATCCGAGACAAAGAATAGTAATCAGCGGTCAGCAGAGTAGCAATCAGCAGTCAGGTCGGTTTTTCTGCGAAAAACCTTTCAGCATGCTTCGCAGTGAGAATAAAGAGGTTTTCGTTTAACGATACTCTCTTACCGACTGCCGACTGCCGTTTTGCTGACAGCCGACTGCCGACACCCAATCTGGAGGTATGCATGGCATTAACAGTTATCCGCACGGCTCGTCCAAGTCCCGTTTGGCAGGAAAGTTACGTGCGCGTGAAGAAAGGACAACGACTGATTATCGATGCGGAAGGCGCATGGTCACCGGATTTGCAAAACCGGACCGGATGGTGCGGCGCGGACGGTGTTCCGAAAACTCCGGGTTCCAGCGATTACCTGCTTCCGGGTACGAATATCGGTGCCCTCATCGCTAAGATCGGAGATGTTGCCTTCGCTGTTGGTTCACGCTACGACAATCCCGCCCCCGCTGACGGTGTTATTTTCCTGGCAATGAACGAAAGCACAAGCAACAATAACCAAGCAGGAAGTTTACTGGCACAAATCATCATCTTCGATGACGAATAGGACATTCGTATAAATACCACTGCCTATATCGAGCGAATCAGGAGGTGTTCCTAAATAGTTATTTTCCTATGTTTTTCTTGGCAAATCTATGTTTCTGTGGTATAATTATAGCATGAAACACTATAAGACACCACGAGAAACGTCGGAGATTCTCGGCATTTCTATAGACAGACTCCGACGCTTAGCAGAGAACGGCACCCTCTCTACTATTAGAACGCCAGGGGGACAAAGGCGTTAAACCGAAACAGATATTACGACCCTTGGATATTGCAGAGTCAGCGGAAAAGGACAAGCAGAAGCTCTCGCGTCCCAGGTCGCCTGTGTGCAAAAGCAGTACCCCGAAGCAGAGATTATCAGAGACTTTGGGAGCGGTATCAACTTCAAACGCAAAGGGCTTATCTCCTTATTGGAACGCGTCTTGCGAGGCGATAAACTCAGAGTTGTTGTTGCCCATCGGGATCGACTCGCCCGCTTCGGCAGCGAAGTCATACAGTTCTTGGTCGAGCAAAACGGTGGAGAAGTCGTGGTTCTCGACCAAAATATTTGTAGTC
>JAGWBV010000018.1:36470-36787 GCA_021295715.1 Candidatus Poribacteria bacterium
ACAATACTATCAAACTCAACTTGACACAGCACTAGAGCATCAGGACACACCGACAACCTTCAAAAAACTCGTGCCGATTGTTTTTGCTGGACTCCCGGAGTGGCATACCGAAACACCTCGACAGATAAAAGTCGGTGCGGTGATGGATGCCTGCCAAGCGGTAAAGACTGCGAAGATAAAATGTAAGGAAACCGGCGAGTTTCAAAAAGTTTCGTTTCGTTCAAGGAAACGCAAACAGACGCTTTACCTACGCGCAGATTCATTGAAAAAAGATGGATGCTATGTGCGGTTGTTAGGCGAAATGAAGATGGCAGAAC
>JAGWBV010000018.1:37068-37497 GCA_021295715.1 Candidatus Poribacteria bacterium
GGAAAGCTGCGAACAGAATAAAAGTCAAAATCCGTAACCTCATTGATGAACTTCATAAGAAGATAGCACACTTCCTTGTCACCAACTTTGACATCATTTTACTACCGACTTTCGAGACGAAACAGATGACGAAGCGAGGCGCGAGGAAGTTACGCGAAAAGTCCGTTCGGCAGATGCTGACGCTTTCCCACTATAGATTCAAGACGTTTCTGAAACACAAGGCTTTGGAATATGGTGTGCGGGTCATTGATGTCTGTGAGGCTTATACTTCGAGAACGGTGTCTTGGACGGGAGAAATCGTTGCGAACCTCGGCGGTTCAAAAGTCATTCAGTCATCGGAAGGACATCGAATGGATAGGGATTTGAACGGCGCCCGGGGGATATTCATGAAGACTGTCGCCCGTGCTTTGACGGTTCGTCCATACCTCG
>JAGWBV010000018.1:37543-38128 GCA_021295715.1 Candidatus Poribacteria bacterium
GCTTAGATACTGACGAGTATCGTAACAGGGGGTAGGATCCCTTTAAAAATCTATTCTTTTCAATGGAAAAATATAGAAAAGCATAGGTTTTTAAGAACAGCAATATATGGAAGAGAACACAACTCAGGAGGAAGCGCAACAAATTCCGCCTGTCGATTTTATGAGTTATCTTACCAATCTTGTAGAAACAGGACGGCTCTACTTAGAGGGGATCCCGAACCCCGAAACGAACGAGGTCGTTACAAACTTCCCGCTCGTGAAACATATTATTGATACGATTGAGATGCTTGAGGAAAAAACGAAGGGCAACCTCACTGCTCCAGAAGCCAACTTCTTGGCAAATACCCTCTATGAACTCAGAATGAACTACGTCCGTGCCATCAATAGACAAGAAACAATCACACAGCAAGCAGGAAAAACTGAAGAAACTGAGGAAGAGGTTTCCACAGATAACATTGAAAATCCATCTTAATTGAAGGCTCAGTAATCACTGAAACAAGCGATTCACTAGTAGTCTGTCACATCTAAACTGACAGGTGGGCTCGCCCGATTTTGTCGGGTTTCACTCCGTTCTACCCGACCTAC
>JAGWBV010000018.1:38167-56805 GCA_021295715.1 Candidatus Poribacteria bacterium
GGTTGAAGGGATTTTCCCTGTAGGGGCAGTCCCTTGTGGCTGCCCACATCCATCATTTTAGGAGTGACACAGCACTAGACCAACCTCAACACTGTCGATTTTTATGAAGTGTCTGCCGTAAATTAGATTAACTCCGTTAAACGCTTAAGGAGAACCATCTATGAAATTCTACCACGGCACAACGTTAAGCAGTGCAAGAGGAATCATTGAAAACGGCTTCCGTCCACGTGGCGGAGCTGTCTGGTTCACAAACCAGAAGGGTTATGCGAAAAACCGCGCAGAACATAAGGCACGACGGAAAAATGGTCGTCCAGTCGTAATCACAACCGAATTGGATGTCGAAAAATTTCGCACGCATCTCAGTCCGGGCAAAGTTCAAGTCCGAGGCGGCATTATAGCAGTTAACGAACATCTGTCTATTCAACTGCTACAATCTAACCTCTTTGAGTTGCTTGCCTGTCCGGTAGCACTCGCGCAATGGGTCAACCGTCAATTGGGGTTTTACTCCCACAACGGCGTGAGTCAAAACCATTGGGGAGTCGTGCGGTTGGCACACTGGATGAATAACCGAATGCAAGCCGGAACCGGAAATCGTATCGACCGGCAAGAATTCTTCACGAAAGGTAAACAATGGTTACCCGCGTTCTTTGAGAGGATTCCGTTTAGTCCCGAAGTACTACCCATTCAGCATCTTCAGAATGACACTATTGCAGTGAATGTGCTGTACCCAGATACGCAGGAAAAACCGGGTCAGCTGGTGAAAGTTGATACACACTACACCAAAGCAATATCCGACATTTCTGATCAGAATCCGAAACGCCGGATACGTGGACTTCAATTCCTTGAAAAAATCGGAACTGAGGACTTATTCGATTGGTGTGTATTGCATCTTGAAGACGAATCGGTGGATGTGGTATGCAACGCTTTGCGAATTATGCAACGCTGTGATGACGGCTACATTGCTCCTATTCTGACACATGCTGAATCTAAGGATAAACGCATTCGTGCAAGTGCACTCGCAGCACTGGCAAAGCACACTCCGGATGATGCCGAACGTTGGTTTGAACGTGGACTTAAAGATCCAGAGGCGTGCGTCCGTATGGAGGTCGCAAGACTTTTATCAATACTCGATAGAACCGAACACCGAGACCTCTTCGACATCGCACGGCACGATCCGAACCCCGCTGTCAAACGCAGTGCTAAAAAGCAACATTAGAATCAACATGAAAAGAAGGCAATGAATTATCAACGCAAGATCCTCTTTGCCATGGCATTGCTCATCGGCTTGCTCGGGACGGGGACGGTCGGCTATCTATTTCTCGAAAGGGATAATCCCGAAGGAGAATGGCAGTTTCTTGATGCAATCTACATGACTGTCATCACCCTAACAACCGTTGGTTATAGCAATATGGGAATGAGTGATGCTGGACGAATTTTCACCCTGTTTTTACTCATTGGTGGGTTCGGCGTGTTCACCTACAGTGTCACGGTCGCTACCGCCTTCCTGATTGAAGGACAACTTCAAAGTTTTTTCCGATTACAAAAAATGGTTCGAACTGTCGATAAACTATCAAATCACTATATTGTCTGTGGACTCGGTGATACCGGCGTACATGTACTTGATGAGATGCTAAAGGCAGAAGTAAATTTCGTTGGTATCGAATTCGAGGAAGAACGACTCATCCATCTCTCTGATACACGAAACTTTCTATACCTCCACGGCGACGCAACCGATGACGAATTACTGATACGGGCGGGGATCGAACGTGCCAAAGGGCTTGTTACCTGTCTCAGCCGCGACCAAGATAACGTGTTTGTTGTGATTTCCGCAAGAAAACTGAACCCACGTTTAAGGATAGCCTCTAAAGCCGTTGAAGACAATTCCCCCGGAAAACTCATTACTGCGGGAGCAGATGAGGTCGTCCTACCGGATCACATCGGCGGACTCCGACTCGCCTCCGGCATCCTCCAACCCCAACTCGTAGGGTTTTTGGAAAATATCACTCAAAATCAAGACGGTGCTCAGTTCACTGAATCCATTATTCGAGAAGGCTCCCCACTGGACGGGATATCCCTCAAAGCCGCCAGTATTAAAGAACAAACCGGCTTAGTTGTCGTCGCAATCCATGATAACGACGGGACGTTCCTTTATAACCCTCCTGAAGATATGAAAATTGCTGCTGGTGATGCCTTGTTAGTCATAGCCAATCAGAAACAACTACACACATTACACAAACTGACCGGAGATTCAAGTGAGAGAAAATAGGTCATTTTGTCCCGGATAAGAACGAATACCGAATCGTAACAGTCCTTCGCGAGATTGCGAAATATCGCAGCCATTCCCCACACAACAGCATATCGCGTCTCGTCTCATCTGTTCTGAGATGAGAACCTAACATAATGACCCCTTTTTAATTTAAAAGATGTAAGGAGGAAATATTCAATGGTGTTAAATAAAACAACATTTTGCTTAGCGAGTTTGGTTGTGATTTTGGCATTCTGTTGCATCCCATCTTCCGCAATGGCTGCAGAATTCAGCACTACCACGGATCGAAGTTCTGCGGATGGTATTCAAGTTGAAGATCGGAGTAAACTGACTACCAAGATCGGTAAAGAGTCTGCAGAGGCGAAAGTCACTGGTCACGCCGTTGAGTTTCCGACAGAGAAGCGGATCTCGAAAGATGGCTACCTCGTTATCGCCACAAACATCGCTGGCTCCTGCATCGCTAAGCCACCCGGCTCCGATAAAGATGAACCCAAGGCAAATGAGCGGACTCCTGCTCAGTTGTTGTATAACGTCATTGAAGTAGCACTGCCGAACTTGGAAACCTTCCTCTCTAACGGTGGCACGATTGATGTCGTGGGTCCTGAAAAAGTGGTCATCAGCGAAATCATGTGGGGTTCGGATGCGAGTCTGAAACCCAATAACAACAGCCAGTGGATTGAGTTGAAGAACAAGTCTGGCAAAAGTTTGTTGACGGGTGATGGCGACTACAAGTTGATATTCTACGGACCGAATGAGACCCCAATAGCGAAATCTGCAGGAGTTATGGATCGTGTTGGCACCATCGATGGGAAGGGTGTGTATTGGTCGATCATCGGTAAAGGTCAGAGTGGTCGGACGGGTGTAGATGAACAACCAAGCACATTAGCGGCACTCGTTCCAACACAGGCGATCATCTCGATGTATCGTGTTGCGGATGCGAAAGGCTTGCCGATGGACGGTCAGATGGCGAGTTCTTGGATGCAGTCCACACCGCCAGCCGTCAACTTTGATGTCAATAAAGTTGGTGTCCGAATCGGTAGTCCCGGTGCCGCACGGATTATTACGGCAGCAGAAGCCGCTGCAACAGTCGCTGCTGAAAAGGCAAAAGCTGAAGCCGCAGCGAAAGCCGCTGATACGTCTGTCTCAATACCGAAGGTCGGTCAAATCTACATCAGCGAGATTATGGTCGCTGGTGGTGGCACGCTGCCACAGTGGATTGAAATCTCCAACGGTTCTCGGACAGAGCAGGTCAACCTGAGTGGTTGGACGATTACTGTTGATAACGCCGCATCGGATGCCGATGTTTCTGTCGGTGCGTCTATCGAGTTCACGATCCCAGAGGGAACCCGAATCGATCCGAGTGGTCAGAACGATACACCCTCAACAGTTCTTGTTGTCACCGAAGCAGGTCGTAATAACCTCGACGGTAAGATAGCATCGGGGCAAGTGCTGAATCTTTGGGCAGCGAATCAGGCGGAACTGATTTTGGCAGGTGTGACGAAACGTCGTTATTCGTTGTTGAGTGATATGGCGTTCCAAATCACACTGGCACCGCCAGAACCGAAAAAGGCTACACCACGAACAGATGAAACAGATGATGCGAAGGCAAAGCGTCTGGTTGCTGAGAGGGTAGCTGCGAACGCACATGCAGATGCCACGGATGCGGTGGGGAACCTCGGAGCGGATGGTGCCGCTGCTTGGGCATTGCCAATGATCGAGGCAGGCGGACGGAGTTCGATTCTCCGTAGACACGTTCCTGTTTCTTTCGGTCCTGCTAAGCCAAAAGATGGTACGATGATGGATTCCTGGATGCTCGCATCCGAGACGGATTTCGGACAAATAACACATATCAAGGCACAAAGCTACTATGGTGCTATAAACGATATTGGTACCCCTGGCTTCCGTGCGGGTGGCGCGTTGCCTGTTGAACTTTCACACTTCCGTCCTGAACGCCAGAAAGACACTGGTCAAGTGGTGATTACATGGTCGACACAGTCCGAGCTGAACAACGCTGGATTCTTCATCAAGAGGAGTCAGCAGCGTGACGGCGAGTTCAAGGTCATCAATGCAACGATGATCGCTGGTGCGGGCACAACGAGTGAGAAACAGTTCTATACCTACACGGATACAACTGCGCAACCGAATGTCGTCTATTACTACCAGATAGAAGATACTTCTCTTGATGGGAATCGTCAGACCTTGACGCGTGGCCTCCACCTGAAAGGGCATGTCAGTGCTGCGGGTAAAGCGACGACGACGTGGGGCGATTTGAAGACATCAAATCAATAAGTAGTAGCAACAACAAGGTTATTTCACGGATATTTCTAACTAACCTACCCAAAACAATAGGGCGATGGACTTCGGTTCATTGCCCTATTGTTTTTTTATCGTTGTCAGCGGTCAGCGGTCAGTTTCCATCAGCAAGAGGGTGGAACTTCACCAGGACCCCAGGCCCGGTAGGTGCGGAATGTAATACAAGGAACGGATTTAGTCTATCCCCAGTCTAAATCCCCCAACCGCGCCATAGGTGTCAATTTAGGGTTTCCAAGGTCCCGTAGGTTGGGTAGAGCGGAACCGAAAAGCGGGTGTGGCGCTCCAAATACGCGTCAAATACACCCTGTCGTCATCTCCACTCAACACCACAGTGAAACCCAACTTCATCGTGCCAGAATCCGGGACATTTCGCAACAAAACGTTGGGTTTCACTCGGTCTTTGCGTACATACGATGGTATATGGCACTTGAAGTAACTTTGGGTTGTCAAGATTCCGCTCCTCAACGCCGTTCAACCCAACCTACGGGCAGCACGTTCTTAAATTGACGGCTATGGAGTGGCATGTGTATAGGAACGTGTAGAATTTCGCTTGACTTATAGAGGAGAAAGGGATAAAATCAATAGAATACAACAGTGGAAAAGCGTTGACCTGTTATCCTCCGCCATGATATAATAGTGTTAGACTTTACTGGATGCGGTTGAATCTCGCCGCTGTAAAACACACGTACAAAACATAATATCGCAAAAGATTATTAAATTATTGCAAATCGGAAGGAAATATACGTATGCTCGCAACTGTCCTCAGCAGTGCAATGCTGGGAATTGATGCTTATATCGTGAAAGTTGAAGTAGATGTTGCCGGTGGAATGCCGTCTTTCAGCACTGTTGGCTTACCGGACAACGCCATCAAAGAGAGTCGGGATCGGGTTACCGCCGCTATTAAGAACTCCGGCTTCTACTTCCCGCCTACCCGAATCACGGCAAATTTAGCACCTGCGGATATCCGAAAAGCGGGATCGGCGTTTGATCTTCCCATTGCAATCGGTGTCATGGCAGCTACCAATCAAGTAAATCTCGCCAGACTTGAAAGCGCAGTAATTTTGGGCGAACTGGCACTTGACGGAAGCATTCGTGGTATACAAGGTGGACTCCCTATCGCCATTTCCGCAAAAGAGAACGGCATCCGAGATATCATCTTGCCTGCTGAAAATGCAAAAGAGGCAGCGATCGTGGAAGGTGTGAACGTCTATCCGGTCACAAACTTAGCAGAGACTGCTGCATTCCTCAATTCGGATAAAGAGATCGTGCCAGAACCGCACTCCCTCAGCATTAACGGACACAACGCGCATTCTGAAGCGCATCTTGACCTACTCGACGTGAAAGGACAGGAACACGTTAAGCGCGCCATCGAAGTCGCTGCCGCAGGTGGGCATAACCTCATCATGATTGGCCCGCCCGGTTCTGGAAAGACAATGATCGCGAAGCGTATTCCGTCGATTCTGCCGAAACTATCTATGGACGAATCCTTAGAAACGACGAAAATCCAAAGTATCATTGGTATCCTGCCGAGTGATACACCCTTGGTGGTGACACGCCCGTACCGTTCACCACATCATACAATTTCAGACGCAGGTTTAATCGGCGGAGGAAAAATACCGCGTCCTGGTGAGGTGAGTCTCGCGCACAACGGTGTGCTTTTTTTAGATGAACTCCCCGAATTCCGACGAAACGTTCTTGAGGTCATGCGGCAACCGCTTGAAGATCGGCAAGTGACCATTTCCCGGGCATCCGCATCTCTCACGTATCCAGCAAACTTTATGCTCATCGCTGCTATGAATCCTTGCCCCTGTGGGTTTTTCAGCGATCCTACTCGAGATTGTAAGTGCTCACCCAACCAGATTCAAAACTACGTCTCCCGTATCTCTGGACCGCTCTTAGATAGAATCGACATCCAAGTTGAAGTGCCAGCGGTGAAATATAGCGAACTTGCTAACGAAACGACCGGTGAACCCTCGGCGCACGTCCAAGAACGTGTTGAAAAGGCACGTCAAGCCCAACAGCAACGCTTTGCAGACACGGTAATACACGCCAATGCCAACATGGAATCTAAGCAAATACGAGAATATTGCAAAATTGATTCCCAAGCACAAGATCTCCTCCGGATCGCGATTAACCAATTAGGACTCAGCGCACGTGCCTACGACCGGATTTTGAAGGTAGCACGCACCATCGCTGACTTAGACGGAAACCCGCATATAGAGGCAATCCATGTCTCTGAAGCCATACAATATCGGAGTCTCGACCGAAGTTTCTGGAAAAAATAAGTCTACGGAGAAGAGGGAAATGCAACCTAATTTTATTATCTTCCTAACCGATGACCAAGGATATGGTGATCTGTCCTGTATGGGCGCAACCGATTTCAAGACGCCACATCTTGACAGAATGGCGACAGAGGGTGCACGCTTCACGGATTGGTACTCAAATTCACCTGTCTGTTCGCCTTCGCGCGCAGCATTACTGACAGGACGGTACCCGTGCCACGCAGGGGTCCGTTCCATTTTATCAGGACATCGCACCGCTACAGGGTTACCGCCTTCCGTGCCTTCGCTCGCAACAGCACTGAAGGAACGAGGCTATTACACGGCGATGTCTGGAAAATGGCATCTCGGACTCGCAGAAGGTTCGCGTCCCGAACATCACGGATTCGACGATTGGTTCGGATTCATGGCAGGCTGCATCGATTTCTTCTCACACATCTTCTATTGGGGCTTAGGACAGCCCGGTATCGACCAGACACATGATCTCTGGGAAAACGGCGAAGAAATCTACCGAAATGGTGAATATTTCACAGAACTCATCACCGAATACGCCATCAGATATATCCGAAAGTCTGTTGAACTCGGCAAACCCTTTTTCCTTTACGTGCCTTACAACGCACCACACTACCCGATGCACGCACCGCAAAAATATGTAGATCGGTTCCCAAATTTACCTTGGGACAGACAGATTATGGCGGCAATGCTCAGTGCCGTTGACGACAGCGTTGGCGAAATTTTTGCCGAACTTGAGAGACTCGGACTCGCAGAAAACACCTTCTCCTACTTCCAAAGCGACAACGGTCCCTCGCGCGAAACCCGAAATTGGTTAGATGGCACACAGGATCCGTATTATGGCGGCACTGCCGGTAAACTGAAAGGACATAAATTTAGCCTCTATGAAGGGGGTATCCGTTCACCCGGAATCATGAACTGGCCCCAGCGAATCCGAGCAGGACAGGTCATCAATGAGGTCGGCGCAGCAATGGATGTGTTCCCGACCTTCCTCGCAGCAGCAGATGGAGATCCATCTGAATATGAACTTGACGGACACAATGTCCTGCCTCTGGTGACAAACGGCGAACCCACACCACATCGCGAAATCTATTGGGAGATGGGTAAGCAAACCGCCGTGCGTCGTGGTAATTGGAAATTGGTAATCAACGGTCAATTGGTAGAGGGAGCATCCCCAGAAGACGATGTGCATCTCGCAAACCTCGATACCGACATGGGTGAAACGAAAAACTTGAAAGATGAACACCCAGAACTCACCACTGAATTGACGGCAGCAGCCCAAACGTGGCGCGAAGGCATTGAAACGCATTGGGAAACCGAATGGGTCAATCCGAACGGGACAACTGGATATGTTAAGGAGCGGTAACGTGCTAACCGACATACATGATGCCTATGGGCACCTGCTTTTAGATTATCACAACGGTCAAAAAAACGTCGAAATTGTGGAGAGAGAAGATGGATTCATTGATGTAAGTCAGCTGGGACCTCTTAACTATTTCGCTGAATATGATGACTGGGCAGAACACCAAAGGCTTGCAATAGAGCACGCTACAGGACGGGTCTTGGATATCGGTTGTGGCGCGGGGCGGCATTCCCTCTACCTTCAAGAACAGGGACATGATGTCTTAGGAACAGACATCTCGCCGTTAGCCATCAAGACCTGTCGAAGCCGTGGGGTTAAAAAAACCCTTGTCACGCCTGTCACGCAATTGAGCTCCAAAATTGGCATCTTTGATACGATACTCATGATGGGACACAATTTTGGACTCGTCGGAAACTACAAAAGAGCGAAGTGGCTCTTGAGACGTTTCGCTGCGATGACAACAGATACCGCAAAAATTATCGCTGAGACGCTGGATCCTTACGAAACGGCAAATCCAATTCACCTTGCCTATCATCAATCGAATCAAGATAGAGGACGGATGAGCGGTCAGTTGAAACTACGAATCCGATATAAACAATACACGACCCCCTGGTTCGATTACTTATTTGTTTCAAAATCGGAGATCGAAGATATCCTTGACGGAACAGCGTGGCGGGTCGAACGCTACATTGACGCAACCAATACACCGACTTATGTCGCGATTTTATCCAAAAGTATGCATTCTTGATTTTAATAGTGTCGGTAGGCGCGTCGCTGGTGAGGCGAGAAATCTCGTCCGTCAAGAACATCTGTGTTAATGAGATTGGAAGCCTCACCGAAAGACGAAATATGTCATGATACTTTTTAAATTTGCCTTTATTACGGACACACATCTATATTTAAACGCGCCAAGAAATTTCGCAAGCGGACTCCAGCAACAAAAAAATAGTTTTGCGCTCTATGAAAAATTAATTGAGCAACTGAACGCTTTTGAGCCTACCTTTGTCATTCATGGTGGGGATGTTGTGTGTGGTGGTCAAAGTTTCGGGATGTCCGCAGCGGAATTTGAAGTCACACTTGATGGTGCGCAACAACTCGGGCAACGCATAAATGCGCCCTGCTATTACATCCCCGGCAACCACGATTTGCATCCCGATACCGGTTCCAAAGACGATTACTTGACACGCTTCAGCACCAACGGCATGGGATCCGTCAGTTTTGTGCGCGAAAATATCCGATTTATCCTCCTCGATTCACAGGAGGTGCCCGAAGATCTCACACACGGGTACATCAGCACGAACCAACTGGCGTGGGCAGAGCGCGAATTGAAAAGGGCGCGTGATTACAACCAAGAGGTTCTCATCTTTTCACATCAACTCCCGTTTCCAAACGTCGAATTTCAAGGGGTTGGTTCAAGAGTTGCCAACTCCGCAGAGGTCCTCGAAATTACCGCCCCGTTTGACAGACAAATTTTGGCATTTTTCTGTGGACATCTGCATCTCAATCGCGTCTTCAGAGAACAAGGTATGTTGTGTATCGTCTCCTCTGGTATTATCTGTTATCCGATGATGTGGCGACAGGTCCTCGTATATCCCGATAGAGTTGACGTAAAGACCGTGCCAGTCGATTTACCGGATGTCCTCGCTGAATCAGAAGCCGTCAATCCAGATAACAACCTTTATCTACTGGGTAGAGACCGGGATCTAAGCTTCAGTATCCCTCGGAACTCACAAACTCATGATTGAAGTCCAAAATATCACCAAAAACTACGGTCCCTTCCAAGCACTCAAGGACATCTCTTTCCAAGTAGACAAGGGACAAATTGTCGGCTTCCTCGGTCCAAATGGCGCAGGAAAAACAACGACAATGCGAATCCTCACCTGTTTTATGCCGGCGAGCAGCGGACGCGTCACCGTCGCAGGATATGATGTTTTCAAAGAATCACGAGAGGTTCGCAAACGCATCGGTTACCTCCCCGAAAACGTTCCACTCTACCCAGAAATGACGGTGACGAAGTACTTGACATACATGGCAAAGATCCGTAGTGTCCCACGTAGCAACATCAAAGGGCAACTGGATACTGCCATTGAGGCATGTGGTCTCACCGAACGCCGACACCAGATTATCGGGCAACTCTCTCGTGGTTTCCGACAACGCGTCGGCTTAGCACAAGCACTCATTCACGAACCAGATGTTTTAATTCTCGATGAACCCACCTCCGGCTTAGATCCGCGGCAGATTGTCGAAATTCGAGAATTAATCAAAGCACTCGGCAAAGAACGCACTATCCTGTTCAGCACCCATATCTTACCCGAAGCCAGTCTTACATGCGAACGGTTGATTATCATCAGCCGCGGTAAAATTACGGGGGATGTCCTATTGAAAGATGGGCGCGCTGTCCCCAGACAGAATGACGAATCTACCAACAGTCAAGAGAATTTGCAAGCTGCACCTTCCATTCTTTCACTTGAGATAGCAGGCACACCAGCAGATGATGCATCAATCGCACTTCACGACATACCCAACGTGATTCAAGTTGAGCAGATCGATACCGATACGGATGACACAGTGACGTTCCACCTTTACTATACACTGGCGACCGACATCCGTTCAGAAGTGGCAGCAACCATCGTCAAACGCGGGTGGCAACTCCTTGAAATGCACACGACTGAAATGTCTCTTGAGGCACTGTTCCTGTCCTTGACGGTATAGCGCATACTATCTGCTACAATACTGGTTCATCTCGTTTCTTGGAAACGTCAATCATGCGTCTCATAACCATCTGGATTATAGGCAACATCGGGCTACTTCTCTTCGGGTGCGGTGAGGAAAGTATTGAGGAGATACAATCCGAATCTGAGTCAGAATACCTCACGGAGACGCTCAATCTCTTTACCGAAAACGAATGGACAGTGATTGAAAGTTTATCGCCTCTACCTGACAAACCCCCACCAAGTCCTACAAATCGTTTCGCCGATAACCCAGATGCAGCACAGTTAGGTCAGATGTTTTTCTTTGATGAACGATTCTCAAAGGAAGGCACGATTTCCTGTGCAACATGCCACTCACCCTTCCATGGCTTCGCCGATGTTGAAGCCACTTCATTGGGCAATAGACGCGGCACAAGGAATGCACCAACTGTCCTCAACGCAGCCTATAACACATGGCAATTTTGGGACGGACGTGCTGAGACGCTCTGGGCACAAGCACTATTCGCGCTTGAAGGGGAGGAAGAACAAGCAGGCACACGACTCCAGTACGCACACCTCATTAAACGGCATTACGAAGCAGAATATGAAGCCATCTTCGGGGCACTTCCTGAACTCAAAGATGTTACACGTTTTCCGCCGAATGGCAAACCCGGCGATGCAGCGTTCGATAATATGCCTGAAGCAGATCGGATTGCTGTGAATACCGTCTTTGCCAACACTGGTAAGGCAATTGAAGCCTACGAACGCCTTTTGATTCGTCGGAACGCACCATTTGATCGGTATGTGGCAGGCGATGAAGACGCTATCACACTTGAAGCGAAACGCGGGTTAAAGATATTCATCGGAAAAGGGGTCTGTGTCCTCTGCCACGGCACACCACACTTTAGAGACAACGATTTCCATAACCTCGGAATACCACAAGGACAGTTACCGGAAGATACCGGACGTTTCGATGGAATCGCGAAACTCCTCGCTGACCCGTTTAACAGTGCCAGTATCTATAGCGATTCAAGGGCGGATCCCGCACACATGCTGAATCTTCTGGAGCCGAGATTGGAACATCAAGGCGAATTCAAAACGCCAACGCTCCGTAACGTCGCACTCACGCCCCCCTACTTCCACACGGGCGAATTTCCAACGCTCGTCTCTGTGATTGAATTCAACGATGCAGGCGGCACAACAAACGAATTTGTAGGTAGGAGCGCAGCCCCAGTGGAACCCCTCCATCTCAATGAACAGGAAAAAAGAGACCTTGTCGAGTTTTTAGAGGCATTGACAGGGGAACCGCCACCAGCACATTTGCTAAGAAAGCCAAAACTTCCTTAACTATCTGGCACATCAAGTGGCAACCTCAAATGTTCTCGAACGGTTCGACGCACCTCAATGCAGATACGCATCGCGTGTGCCGTTTCGTCCGCGGTCGCGAATTTTCCAGGGTAACGGGGATCCACCGCATGTTCCGACAGCTTTGAAAAATCTTCCCGCCACACATCCCAAGCAGAAAGAACCGGGACAATCAGATTCAATAACTCTTGTAAATCGTGCGTCCTCGGAAACGGAATATCTGCTTCCTGAAGCCATGCTTTCAGATACTTTTCAATACATTGCTGGGCGTGGAAACAGATCGCATCGTTTACTGGATTCTGTCCTTGAAGCACTTGCTGCGCCACAGTATAATCGCCTTCAGCCTTCTGCACCCATTCCTCCGTCAATGGATTTATCACGTGTTTTTCCTTCTTTGGGGGTTTCAAAAAAAAATTAGCAGTCTCATAAAGCACCTCGCCTTTTTCAGTGATCTCTCGGAGGAACCAGTCGTTATAAGCGAGGCGATACGCAAGGTCTTCAGGCGAATGCGCGAGCACATGCAGGCGGAAAGGACGATCGAGACGCTCCCGAATTTCTATCTCTTGCTGGCGTGCTTCTGATTTCGCAATCGGCATCACCACCAACAGATCAACATCCGATCGCTCCGTAGGGGCACCGTAGGCATAAGAGCCGAACAGTATCACTTGTAACGGCGCGAATTCGCGCACGATGTCGTCACAGGTCGCTTGAATGTCTTCCCGGGTAACCATGTTCATTTCCTTTTCTGTTCGGCCTACCGACAACAGGAATCTACGGTCAATGCCAGTCAAATGTATACGGATAATTATGCCACATCTTCGTCACATAGACAAGGAAAATCCTCTCACAAAAAAATCTTGATTCCTAAATGCATCTATCGTATAATCTGTGCCACAGAACCATTTCAGTAGGGAGGCACAATCACTAAAAAAAGAATAATTATGAAACTTGTTACCTTTCAAACTAAATCGACACCTACTACCCCAAGACTCGGCACATGGATTGATGGCAATCAGATTGTTGACCTCACCGCAGTTGCCCCTGATATGTGCCAATTCTTTGAACAGAACTGCATCGCTGACGCGCAAGGTTACATTGAACGCACAGACCTATCCGATGTTGCTTTCCCTGTTGCTGACGTGCAGTTGCTTGCGCCGTTTACACGTCCCGCAAGCCTACGCGATTTCGGCGTATTCAAAACCCACATGGACGCTGCCGCGCAGATCACCGGCAAAGAAATTTCGCCTGAATGGTTCAAATTGCCCAACTACTACCGCGGCAGTACGAGCCCATTTTCCATCGCCGGACACGAAGCCGTTGTTACCTGGCCCAACTACACTCAAAAACTTGACTTTGAACTGGAATGGGGGGTCTATATCGGCAAAACCGGGAAAAACATCTCCGTAGCAGAAGCCTCCGAGTATATTGCTGGCTATACTATTTACAATGACATCAGTGCGCGGGATATTCAATTTCGACACATGACCATGGCACTCGGTCCCGCCAAAGGTAAGGATTTCGACAACAGCAACATTATGGGACCCTGCCTCGTTACGCCCGATGAAATCAGCGATCCATACAACCTCCGAATGATCGCCAGAATCAACGGCGAAGTCTGGACAGATGGCAATACTTCGGATATGTATTACTCGTTTGAAGAAATGATTTCGTTCGTTTCACAGTCAGAAACGCTCTATCCCGGTGAATTTTTAGGCTCTGGTACCGTCGGAAAAGGGTGTGGATGGGAACTCGACCGCTGGATTCAACCCGGTGATGTCATTGAACTTGAGGTTGAAAACATCGGTGTGCTCAGAAATAAAATCGGTGAACCCGAAGTGAACCCCGCCGAATGGACGGAAAAAGGGCTTTAAAAATATGCGACTCAAAGACAAGGTAGCCATCGTTACAGGTGCCGCATCCGGTATCGGAAAAGCCACGGCGATCCTTTTCGCCGAACACGGCGCGAAGATAGCCGTCGCCGACATCAATGACGACCGTGCAAACCAAACTGTTGCCGCTATCCAAGACGCAGGCAACGAAGCGATCTACGTCCAAACCGATGTGACAATTTCAGATAATACCGAAAGGATGGTGCAGGAAACCCTTAACACCTACGGAAAACTTGATATCTTGCTCAGCAGTGCTGGAATTGCAATGCGACTCCCTGTCGGCGATTTGCCAGAGGAAGACTGGCACCGTTGTTTAGATGTTAATCTCACTGGAGTCTATCTTTCTGCCAAGGCAGCGATCCCTGCTATGCTGGAAAATGGTGGCGGCTCTATTATCAATCTATCCTCTATCTACGGGCTTGTCGGTGCGGACGTTCGGGCAGCGTATGTCGCTTCCAAAGGCGGTGTGACGAACCTCACCCGCGGGATGGCACTCGACTACGCGGAGGACAACATTCGGGTCAACTGCATCTGTCCCGGCTTCGTTGAAACGCCGTTAGTTGCGGGTGTCATCAAAACGCCAGAGGAATACAAAACGCTGGCGGACAAACATCCGATGCGTCGGCTCGCACAGCCCGAAGAGATCGCCTACGGCGCGCTATACCTCGCCTCCGACGAGTCTGCGTTCGTTACAGGTATCGCTTTACCGATTGATGGCGGGTACACTGCTGGATAAAATCCCGCACGGTACAATCCAACCGAAAATTGAACGCTCTATAATCGGTATCCTCCGACTCAATCTGACGTTAACATTAGATACGACACACCAATCCACCATAACAGGAGCTTTACACCATGTTTAACTCAAAGTTATTCTGGGGTGGTATATTGCTCTGTGTAGCGGTGTTCGTCGGTATTCTGCTTTATAGAACAAACCAGCCACCTCAGGAACCGATAAAAATTTACAAAATCGTCGTGCCAGAGCGGCGCGCCACAGCTCAGTCCGCAGATACGCAAAAGGAACAAACCAACAAAGATTCCACTAAAACAGAGGAAAACCCTATATCAGTTGATGCAGATGTGTCTATAGATTCTGAAAATCTTACACTGCAAGATACACAACTTTCTGAAGTAGAAGATCAGACTCAAAGAAGGATTCCGTCGGCTGGTCCTCAAACAGAAAGTATCTCTGAGTCTAAAGAAGAACGGTATTATGGGTTAACACCCGCAGAAATTGAAGAAAGCATTCCGGTGCTTGAGAAGGAAATTCGCACAAACCTCACGAAAGCCGTAGAACTCTATACGGAACTGAGAAGTACGGATGGAATGACTGAAAAGTCGCCTGAGCTCATTGCATGGCGTGATGAGACGTGGCAAGAGGTAAAGCGGCTTTTCCAAGAAGTATCTCGTCAGAAAATTCCACGCTATGTCTCATATTTGAAGGCGATAGGTGTAGAAGAAGACGCACTACTCCCGGGCGGATGGATCTTTGAACTAACAGAACCGCTACCGATGCGTGTTACCGCCAGTGGAACGTCTCAATAAACCGCTTAAAGAGATTAGGAGAAAACCGATGTTCCTTTTAAATATAAAGCGGATTCGTTTTCTACTTTTCTGCTTTGCCTTCTTCACGTGCCTCACTACCGTTTTTTCACAAGACACACAACTGCCAACTGAACCACAATATACCGCCAGAGACATTCACCGTTGATCTTCCTGATGGTGCGATGGTTGGGGTAAACCGTAAAATATGGTCCAAAACGGAGTTCCTCAAAAGTTACGGGGCTCTACTCTCACAATCTACAGGCCTCATCAGAAACCAATAATCTTTTTAACTGAGCAATAACAGCGGCGCACCCTATTAAAAAAATGCGAAAATTTTCCCTGATCACTTTCCTCATTCTCCTCATAAACAGCGCGTACCTGTTCAGCTTCGGTGAACCTACGCTCTTTTACATCCTCAATGTCCTGTTCCACGTTGGACTCGGTGCCGTTTTAATAATTCCATTCAGTATCTACACCTACCAATATTTACGGCGTAGCTCACAAGCCCATATTCAGAAGAAGCAAATTTCAACACTCGGACAAGCAGGAAGTATTGGAATCATCGTTGGCATCATCAGTGGTGGCTATCTGATGATTGTCGGCGCGACAACTCCTTATCGGTGGCTACTTATCACACACATCGTCAGTGTAAGCGCGGGGAGTATCCTCCTCTGCATTCATCTATTAAGAGACAAAGAACTCCTCACGCCATTATTGAAAAAAATAAGCATCGGCGTGCTAACTGTTGTCGTCCTTTTCCCGATAGGCGCGAAACTCACACAACACTATTTACCAAATGAAACATATCTCGTTGAAAATCCAGCACTCCCGCCCACGAGTATGTATGAGGAAGGCGGTGGCACAACCGGACACTTCTTCCCTGCTTCCGTCGAAACAGAGACCGGCGCGCTGATTCCAACCGACTTCTTCCTCACATCGGAGACCTGCGCCACCAAGGGCTGTCACCCAGACATCTATCGGCAGTGGAACGAATCTGCTCACCATTTCTCCTCCTTCAATAACCAGTGGTATCGCAAATCAATTATCTATATGCAGGAAGTCAACGGTATCCAACCGTCCAAATGGTGTGGCGGATGCCACGACCCCGCAATCTTACTCAACGGTGTAATGGACAGACCTATTCGTGAAAACCTTCACACACCCGCCGCGCAAGCAGGACTCGCATGTACGGCGTGCCATTCCATTGAAAAGGTCAAAGATACGATGGGCAATAGCGGGTATGTGATTAAATACCCACCGCTTCATGACATTGCTGCCAGCGATAATCCTATTATCCGTAATTTGCACAACTATCTCATTCGACTCGATCCAGAACCCCATAAAAAAAGTTTTCTCAAACCGTTCCATCGGGAAAACACCGCCGAATTCTGTTCAACTTGTCACAAAGTGCATCTCGACGAACCCGTCAACAATTTTCGATGGATACGAGGCTTCAACGACTACGATCAGTGGCAGAAAAGTGGGGTCTCACATCAAGGCGCGTTGTCCTTCTACTATCCGGAAACGGCGAAGAAGTGTGTCGATTGTCACATGCCCCTCGTTGACTCTACAGATGCAGGGAATATCAACGGCAAGGTGCATAACCACCGATTCCCCGCCGCAAACACAGCACTGCCTTTTGTGAATCAACACCCAGAGCAACTCAAAATCGTAACAGATTTTTTGCAGGATGACGTAGTAACGTTAGATCTATTCGCAGACGGCACACCGATCCCACGTGATGGCATCGAAGTCGTCCGAGGTGAGAACACAAGGGTTGATGTCGTCGTCCGCACACGCGGTGTCGGGCACCGCTTTCCGGCTGGCACGATCGACGCATTCGACATCTGGCTGGAAGTGAAAGCTACCGATGAAAACGGCAAGATTGTCTTCTGGAACGGTAGAATCGCCGCTCCCGACGGAAACGGACCGGTTGATCCAAGCGCGCACTTTTATCGCGCCTATATGCTGGATGCACACGGAAACCTGATTAATAAACGAAACGCTTGGGCAACCCGAACCGTCCTCTATTCAAACACAATCCCGCCGGGTGCCGCCGATACTGCACGTTACCGACTCGAAATCCCACCCGATTGTGGGAATCTCCTCACAGTGGAAGCAAAACTCAACTATCGCAAGTTCAATTGGTGGCACACACAGTGGGCTTATGCTGGCGTGCGCGATCCAGAAGACACAGATTTTCAGGTAGATAAAGGCTATGACGACGGCAAGTGGGTCTGGACGGGTGATACCTCGGAGGTCGCAGGAAAAATTAAGGAGATCCCAAATCTACCCATTGTCGTAATGGCATCTGTTGAAGCAACCTTAAAAGTAGCAGGCACAGTCCCTGTGCCGTCAGCTGAAGTAGGAGATACAAGCCCTATGTCATCCCAACCTGAAAATGCCCGCGAACGATGGAACGACTACGGCATCGGGTTACTCCTACAAGGCGATCTGAAAGCCGCAGAAACCGCATTTTTCAAAGTAACCGAGATAGAGCCAGCATACCTCGATGGATGGGTAAACGTGGCAAGAGTTAGAATCCGAGAAGGAGATATGAAAGGTGCCGAAGCGATGCTTGAAAAGGCGTTTGAAATCCAGCAGACATTGCCACCCGAAAACCCACACCGTGCGAAGGTCCACTACTTTTATGCACTCATTCAGGAAACTTACGGCAATTACGACACAGCGATTGAGCATCTCCAGCTCGCCGCTGCACAGTTCCCGCGCGATACTCGTGTCCGAAATAAACTCGGACGTATGCACTTTCTGAAACGCAACTACGAAACCGCGCTATCTGAATTCCAAAAGACGCTCACCGTCGATCCAGAAGATCTGGACGCACATTACAATATGATGCGGTGTTACCGCGCCCTCAAGAACCCTTCGCTCGCCGCCAAATCGCAAAAACTCTAC
>JAGWBV010000019.1 GCA_021295715.1 Candidatus Poribacteria bacterium
TTAAAATGATACCACATTTGGTGAGAACAGTCAAAAAGGATCTGTCCCATCAAATGTGGTGATTTCCAACCGCGGCTTCTCCGCATCCTATTTCACATCGGTTCGCAAAAATGCTAAAACAGCCGACATAAACAGAAGTAGTGAGAGCGAAACTAACAACATCAGATCCAGCAACGCCGCTTTGAAAGTGATACCTATCGTCAATTTCTCTGAGAACTTGGGAATGCTGTTAAAGGCAACCGGTTTCTGGGATAAACCTTCTTTTACGAGATAAACATGATGACTTTCGTTGTCTGCTCTGTCCTCTGATTGGATGAAGTCAACGAACTGTTGCCTATAGCGACGTGCTTGTTGGACAAACCTTTTATGTCTGGCGAACCCTGTCCCCGCCAGAGATTCCAAAGCGTATTTGTAGATAGCCGCCGGGGATAGCCGCGTAATTTGTTGCGTAAACCCAACCTGTGCAAACTGCTTATCCAGATGCTCATCATCAAATCTACTCTTCGCATCCGCACGTTCAGTGAGATAGCCTGCCCATGTTCTGAGTGCCTCAATGTTGGGTGGATTGCCGGAAGGAGAACCGAATTGGAAGAGTTTTCTATCTTTCCAGTATCGTTCATGGATTTCATCAAGTTGTGCCTCCTTTAACCGAGAAACTTCGCTCCTGGAGGGAACCTGCTGGAAACCGCTCGCCAACGCCCCCATTGTGTTTGGAATCAGTACCACAAATACAACCCAAATCAGAAGTAGGATCAGCAGACTGCTTGACGAATCGGAAAATTGGCTCGAGATAAACAGGCCAAGCCATAAGAATATTGAGACGTAAAGGGCAGAAATAACAACGATTATCCCAAATCTTACCCATTCGCTCCCGTCGAGTGACACCAGTTTCGACGCGTTGACAATCATTAGATTCAATAATATCCCAATCAGGAGGGGTAACATGAGAGTAAGAAACGCACCGATGAACTTTGCCAGAAGCACGGTAGCACGGGAGACCGAATTAGACATGAGCAAGCTTAAGGTCCCTATTTCACGCTCTCCAGAGATTGCATCGTAAGTGAATAGGATTGCCATGAAACTCATCACCAATCCGATGATGAACGTCCAATCTAATTGCGTAAAATTTGGCAGCGCATCATTTTTCTGAAAGACATCTTGCACATATTCAAGCCACCAATTGTTTGAATGCGAGTAGTGAAAATTGGAGGCAGTCCAGTTGCTGCCGGAAGAAGCATTCGCGGTGACCCGCTTCGGCAATTTCGCGTCTGCACCCGTAGCGATAAACGCCAATGGACTCGGCTTCTTATAGAGATCTCCCGGACCTTTTACACCTAACTCGCCTAAACTGGCACTTCGTTCCTTCAGCGATTCCGTCGCGGCGTTGATATCTTGGGAATATTCTGATATTCTTCGCGGATATTGACTACTCACAAATATCACAGCATTCATCACCATCAGTGCCATTATCAAAACCACCGTGAGGGCAAACCGAAAACGGGTCAGATTATCAAGAATTTCGCGTTTTGCTATGTGCCAGATCATGTCATTTCCTTTTATCAGGTAATCCAGAGATGGGTGCTATATAGCGTCGTAGCGCAAGAATGAGATGAATGCTCCCATGAAAAATAGGATATTTAACACCGCGAGTATCATAATATCCGGTAGGGCACGTTGCAGACTACGGCCGATACCCTCGCTCCGTTCTTTAAATCTGGGTATGCCGCTGAGGTCAAGAGCCCCTTGAGCTCCATCCTCTGTAAACCATCTACGTGAGGAGAATATTTTTTCATCTCTCAGATATTCGACCCACTCTCGGCGGTATTGTCGAGTCTGTTCCATAAACTGATAGAAACTTCCCAAGTCTGTCTCCGCAAGAATTGCGGCAGTATTGTAGTAAACGGGTGCTGGAGATATGCGAGATATGTTCAGTGCCAAGAGAGACTGTCGGTTCGGATTTTCGTCGAGATATGCTTTACGTATTTGCCATATCCTGTCGGCGTATTGTGCCCGTAGATTTTCCTTGAACCCGTAATATTCTTGGATAAACGGTATACCGTCCTCGTTTGCAAAACGGCTCATGCCTATGGTCTCTCCGCTGCCATAAGAACTTCTGTCTGAACTTAAGCCCATGCCACCAGGCTTGGCATGATCCCAAGGGTTTTCAACACCGCGTTTTTTCAAATACTCTCCAACTTTGGTCTCAAATTCCATCCACAGTTCATCCGCCTGTGTTTTGGACGATTGTTCTGATCGAATTGGACTCGCATGTTCCACGAGTAAAACTGTTAAATTGGGAATGATCAGCACGAAAATCACCCAGACGCACATTGAAAACATCAGGGTGATAGAGGAGCGATGTGTCCGAGCGGAAAGGAAAAGTCCAATAAGAAAAAAGAGGGAGACGTAAAGCATAGAGACGAGAAAGATGAGTAAAACCCGTATCCAATCTGAACTATTAAAGGAGACATAAGGCGAAAATTGTATCACCAATAAGCCTGCCACGAAACTCGCAACAAGTGGAAGAGAGATGGATATCATCCCGGCAATATATTTTCCTAAGAGCAGCGTCGATCTCGGAACTGCGCATGAGAGTGCCAATCTTAAAGTCCCTGCTTCTTTCTCTCGCGATATAGCGTCGTAAGAGAAAAGCAGCGCGAGCAGACTCATCACCACTTGGCAGATGACCGTGAAATCAATAGAGGAAAAGATGTTCAAATATGGATTATCAGATCCGTGTTGTTCAGCAACGGCAGGAACAGATCCGTGCGCCACAGCTACCGAATTGCCCTTCCTTTTATCCACACCTTCGTTGAAGACACTCAACAGTTTCGGTTTCCGATTACACTTCAGTCTACGATTTTGCCCAATTTGCCCGAATTCAGAGTATTTTTTGACCTGTCTTATCTGATCTTCATTTTCTCGTATAGCCGTTTGGTAACTTTGCAGTCTATCCTCATAACCTCTGGTCAGAACAAAGAGATTTGTTACAATCAGGAAAAAATAGATGAGCAATCCCATCAAGAACCTGAAACTTAAGATATTGGATGTGATTTCCCTTCTAACAATTGTCCAAAGCATCATATTTCCTCAGTTACACAAAGTATAGATGGTTTTCGCTTCTGCCGCGCTTCACTCCCTATAGATGACACTCGGATTTAAAAGTTTTCAGTGACGCGCCACTTCTCAAAGACTGTCTCATTGAAAGAAACACTGTGATATTTGTATATGTACGTAGAACCAATCTGCAGTTGCTATTCTGTTTCGTCGGAATCCTCCTCAAAGTCGTAGAAATCGTCGAAAATCTCAACATCACTGGGTGCGTATTTCTCCCCATAAGCGGACTTGATGCTATTCCATAACCGATTCAAAACTCTTTCACTCTTCAATTGGTTGTAGTTGATTCCCGCTATCGCTCTCTGTATACAATCGGCAATAATAACCAAAAGGATATCGGGAACTTCGGCATCCTCATCAATGATAGCGTCAACAGTTTCCCATACTGCGTGCTTGAACAGGGTTGGTAAACGATTGATATGGTGAAGGACCACCTGTGTTACGAGCACAATAAAACATGACACGCGAGGGATGGAGATATCTTTAGCGATATCATGCGCTTCCAACTCTTCAGGTATACCGATTTCATAGACATGCGCAACAACGCCATGGTGGATAAATCCTATGCGAAAGTCAAAGTTCTCGGGTATCTCCTCTTGAAAAAGCGGTGCACAATGGTCTGGCGCAAGCCGTAGGTACTCCATTTTTAGTATTCGCTTGTCAATACTTGTCTGTTTTTTCTTTCTCATCAATCTTTGCGCTTTCCATCGAAAGCTTCAAACATCGGAGGAAAGCCCACTCCCATAAAAATTTGTCCGTTTAAACCGTATCCAAAAATCCCAACTCACGTAACCGATCAATCCATTGCTGCCGTTTTTCACTGCCCGATGGATTTGCGACCCAGCGCGGATCGTAGAGCGGCTCGCTCGGTCGATTAAAGTGTTCGGGACTCTTCGCATTGCTACGCGCGCGGTCGCGTGTAGCAGCATCTTCTACTGGCGTTTTCGGATTGTTATAGTAAACTATAGTGCACATTCGACGGTCATCATTGCCACCCCAACTGGCATGCCAACACCGCATATCGAAAGCGACCACATCGCCGGGTTCCGATTTGCAAACATAACCCGGAACGTCACAAATCTCCAGTCCCAACTCGTTCAAATTCTCCCGTAGATCGTTGTGCAGCGGATTTTTGTGAGAGCCGGGAATCAACCGTAACGCCCCGCTTTCCGCGTCAACAGGTTCGAGATAATATGCGAACTTCACCCCGTAGCAATCCTTGGTTGGATCGACGTTATGGTCGGGATGCCAATTTGTATTGCCTACATAACGGTTCGCATCCGAAACAACGAAAAAGACATCGTCGCCGTATAGTTGCTCTGCCACCTTGCAGAACCGTGAGTCCTCCGGCAAATCCGAGAAAAATGGTGTTTCGGGTCCCATCATCGGCAGCCAATGTCGGTGCGTTCCATCAAAGGGGACATGACTGTATGCAGACGCCATCGCCCCTTCAAACTCCTCGTGTATAGTGTTCAACTCGTCTTGGCTGAACACCTGCCGAAAAATGAGGAATCCCAAAGTGTGGAAATGCTTGATTTGCTGTTCTGAGAGCATGATGTTCCTCCGCGCTTTGTGGCGTTAAGAATCAACAGTAATTGATTCAGTTGCCCAACTATTAATAAAATCTTCGACGCTGAAACCCGTGGGCATATCGTTTGGATTATAGTCAGACATTCGTTGGAAGCCGGGCTGATATGTATCTTCCGGAAGTTTCAATTTTTCATCAAGTGGCTGGAATCGCCCACACAGTTCGGTTGCCCGCTCGGACGTAAAGTGATTTCCAAGATAGATGATGTCCCGACCGTTCCCCCATAGGGTGGAAGGATTCGCAGTTGTGTGCTTCAAATCATACAATTTCCCCGCCAGTTTTGAGAGCATGACGATACTGACCATCCGTTCATGTGGTGAGGGATGCAATGCCGCCAGTTCAGCACAGAATCTGTTCGCGTCTCCGTTAATGATGGCATGGAAGATAGCGGCTATTCGATCAAACTCCTGAAAAAAGAGCGCGTCCCATGCCTCAAACTGTTCGCGTGCTGTATTTGAGAGATAATGATAGAATCCCGGTTCCCAGTGCCGCCAATGGACATTGGGTAAAGCCGCAAATCCGAATGGACGGTAACCCGGGTGAAGTGTGCGCCGCATCTTGCTACTGTAATAACTACCCCAGTGCAGCAATAGATGCGTGTATACGACGCCGTCTCCAGCATTCAGTTCAACTGGCATTCCACCGGGCAATGGAACAGACGGATTTTCTGCGAGTTGTCTATGCTCTGCCTCGGTATTAACCCGACGGTGGCTGCGCGGGACAATCCAGAAGACACTGTCGTCATACAAGGCAATATTCCACTGAAGATAACTCGGTCCGTGGTGTTCCATGTTTGAAATCATCCCACGCAGTGGAGCCGGTTCACCAGGACCAATGTCCCGATGCCAACGCATCGGACCCGCATCGTGACTCCCACTACAGATGCAGGCGAATTGGTGAGGCACGACGTGTTCTGCTTCCATCAGCTGCTGGCTAACGCCGAGCGTATTTTCATGAAGCAGAAATTCGATTGCCGAGCCAGATTCCTCATCACAGTCGGTGTCAAATTTCAAGCGCGGTTGAGCAGAACGCTCCCAATCACCGCCTTGTGGATCGGTAGGGAAACGGCGTTGTGCAGAAAATTCTTTTCTCCGACTGACCATGTGTTCGATACTGCGGCGCAACGGTTCGAGTTCTGCCCTCGGCACGACAGATCGCAGTATGTTGTACCCCTCTTCTCTGAACTGTTGTCGATCGACTTGCATGATATGTTTTCCTCTTCCTAACACAAGTTCAACGCGCTAACTTCTGCTGCAATTTCGGGCTATCTATTACCTCCCGATTCACAATCCACGTGGGAATCTTCCCAGAAGCCACGTTGATAATGCTCCCACATGCACTCTTGGCGTTGCCTTCAAAACATTCATCCGTCCAGCAGATACTGTGTGGGGTTACGATAACATTGTCCAGACTTAAGAGTGGATCGTCATCGCTAATGGGTTCCTGTTCAAAAACATCAAGACCCGCTCCTTGAATCCGTCGGTTCTGAAGTGCTTCTGTGAGTGCTTTCTGGTCAACAATTGGACCGCGTGCGGTGTTAATCAGATAAGCCGTCGGTTTCATCAACCCGATACATCTTGCATTGATGAGTCCTCGCGTCTCTTCGTTCAATGGACAACAGACACATACAAAATCAGCCATTTGCATCAAGGTGTCCAGATCGACGGGTTCCACATCTGCTTCTGCTGCGTCTGCAGGTGTGACGTAAGGGTCGTAGGTGATGTGGCGCATCCCGAAAGGTTTCGCCAGTTTAAATGCCTCTTTTCCGATATTGCCCATACCAACAAGCCCAAGTGTCCTACCGACTAACCCCATGCCTCTATAGTTTTGCGTGTTCCGCCAGCCGCCGGAACGGGTCAGCCTATCCTTTATCAACAGTTGGTGGCTCAGTGATAAAACAAAAGTCATAATAGAGGTGGCAACAGGACGGCGAACACCGTCAGGGGCAATCGTCAGCAACACACCGTTTTCCGTACAGGCTCCCACGTCCACCTTATCGTATCCGACACCGAAACGGGCAATAACAGCCAACTTGTCAGCGTCTGTGAACGTCTCTGTGGTGATACCCGCGCCCAATACTAAGAGGGCATCATAATTCTGCACCTGTGCCGCTTGTAATACCGGTGTATTCTCCGCAATATATTCCCAGTGCAGACCTGCTTCGTCAAAAAGCGGACCTGCGATGTCATCTAAATCGCAGGTGCCATCGGGTCCCAAGAAGTCCCGCGTGACACCTACACGAAATACGGATTTGTTCATATTATTCCTCAATCCAAATTTGGCGGAAGTATTTCCAATTCAACGGTTGAAGTTTAAGGTTTTTGACCTTTTTGTTAGTGACTAAAATCTGCTTCGCATGCGCCAATGGGACCCACGGTACATCTTTGTGGAAAATCCGCTGTGCTTCTTGATAGAGCGAGATTCGCTTTTCTCGATCTGAGGTTGCTCTTGCTTGCTCTAAAACGGATTGCATTTCATCGCTTCGATAAAATGCGATATTTCCAGCGGGCTTCTCCGCTGAGGATTTACTGAGAAGAAAGTAGAGGAAGTTATCAGGGTCCCCGAGGTCCGCACTCCATCCTAACATCGCGATGTCGTGCTCCCCATTCTTCGTTTTCTCAAGATAGGTCCCCCAGTCGAAGGTCACGATTTTTGTCTCAATTCCAACATTTCGGAGTTCGGATTGAAGGACTTCTGCCAGGGCGCGTCCATCAGGAATATACGGACGTGGGACGGGTAATGCCCAGAGCGTCGTTTCAAACCCCTCGGGATAACCTGCCTCAGCGAGCAGTTTCCTCGACAGTTCTGGATCGTAAGCGTAACCCTCAATTGAATCATCATAACTCCAGAGTGTCGGTGGAATCGGGTTCTTCGCTGGGATTCCCAAACCTTGATATAAGTGTTCAATGATCGCTGACTTGTTGATAGCGTGGTTAATTGCGAGTCGCACCTTGAGAGTGTCGAAAGGAGATTTGTCCATGTTCATCGCCAAGTAGCCGATGCTCATCCCGGGTTGCGATAACAACTCAAGCGTCTCGTCATCTCGGATCTGTTGCAAATCGTCCGGATTTGGGAACTCCATCGCGTGGATACTGCCTTGCTGCAGCTCAATGAGTCGCACTGAGTTATCAGGAATAGAGCGAAGGATGACTCTCTCTAACATAGGAGGTCCACCCCAATAAGCGTCGTTTGCCTCAAGGACGATTTTATCTTTCCTATCCCATTGCACAAACTTAAAGGGACCCGTGCCAACAGGATTATTGGAAAACTCATCGCCCCATTTTTTTACTGCTGTAGGACTGACAATGGAGAAAGGTGTTATTGCAATGGTATAAATAAAAGGGGCATAAGCCGTTTTAAGGTGAATTTGAACGGTAAAGTCATCAACAGCGATAATCTTGTCTACAATCTCTGCCAAGCCAGTTGCTATCCAGTAAATATAACTACCGCCAACTTTATGGAACGGATGTGTATCGTCGTGCTGTCGATTAAGGGAAAAAAGCACAGCTTCAGCGTTGAAAGGGGTACCGTCATGAAAAGTCACGCCTCTTCGAAGGTGAAACGTCCATATCAAACCATCTTCTGAACTTTCCCAATTCGTGGCGAGACCTGCTTCAAGCTCAGTACTTTCATCCTTGTAGTGGACGAGCGTATCGTAAATATTATCGCAAACTTTGAAGGATTCTCCATCTTCTTCAAGAGCCGGATCTAAGCCCACAGAGTCACCGCCACGCCCGAATATTAGGGTGCCGCCGCGCTGTAGATGTGAATCGGCACGTAACGGGGAGAACCCCGCAAGTAGCGATATTAGAAAAGTGAATAAGAAAATCCGTGTAAAAAATCTGTGTTTCATATCTTAATTTATTACTCCTTGGCACCGCTCCTGCACAAACCTATGGAGGCTTTCGGGAAAATACGCGGCGGTTTTCAGTGATTAACATCCGTCCGGAAGACATAAGGTTTCCAACAATTCTGAAGATTGCGAGGAAGAGGATGGAAGCAAAACTCAGAAGCACGTAATTGACCGAACTGACAACTACTTATAATACGGAGTTTTCTGCAAAATGTCAAACGGTTTTCGGTCTTCGGTCTTCGATTATTGTAACAAGAGGCTCCTGTTAAACGAGAACCGCTTTAACGCTCACTGCGAGGCAAACTGATAACCAATACCAAGCGTGAAACCCTTTTTATGTAAAAATCGTTTTATTAATTGGAGTAATTTTTTAAAATTAGTAATAGGGTTCAATTTGTCTAAAAAATTATGTTATCTTTTGAACAAGTCATCCAGAATTTAACGGATACAACGCAACCGAGTATTGTCCGCTGCAGTGCTATAGCGAATCTCATTTCACAAGGTAGTTCCGAAGGAATAAGATCCCTAATTGAGGTACTTGCTGATTCAGATTCGATGGTCCGGCGCGAAGCCGCAATGGCACTTCGACAAATGGATGCGACTCGGGCTGCGCAACCGCTGCTTGAAGCGTTGCAGGTGGAGTCAAACGATTTAACGCTTTGGGCAATGCTTGAAGCTGTTGGAGAGTTGGCAACACCTGACGCGCTTCCTATGCTCGAATCGCTCCGTGCTGCGGGTCCTATGCTCACACGGATCGAAGTGAAGAAAAGCATCGCGCGGATTGAAGCGCGTTATGCCAATGGCAGCACTTCTACATCCGCAGAAGCGTCTGAACCCGAATTGCACCACGAGCGAATAGAGGCACATGAACCGTCGGCAACAGAAGACCTCGCAGATACAGAGATCACTCCAGAAGAAGACCCAGGAGCATCGGAGTCCAATGTTCCCCATGACAGCACTGAAGATTTCCAAGAGACTACATCCGACGATCTGTTTATAGAAGAATTAGAAGATGTAGCGACAGTTGAATCTCATGAGAAACAACCCACAGAATTTGAAGAAATATTCACAACTCCTTCTGTTGATCCAGACGAAGGAGCTAGGTCAACGCCAGAAGAGATAACTGATATACCTGATTATACAGAGTCCGCGGATGAACAGGTCGATGTCCTGGAGGAAACGGAATCAGCAGATGAAGTAACTGATGCCCTGGATTATGTACAGTTCGACGATGAATCGAATCCACCTATAGATGAAATCGGAGAAGACCCCCAATCAGAAACACCTACAGAGACTTCAACAACCGATACGGAATCAACACATCGAGAAAAAGAAGATCAAGAGATAAACGATTTAGCGGAATCCATTGCACGATCATCTCGTCTTGCCGGTTCATCGGTTAATCTCCCCGTGTTAGCACCTAATGCTTCCACCGTCCCGTATGATCCGAAGGGCACTGCGCTTGAATCCGCCGAGACGAACTTTTTTCTTACCCTTATACACCCTGGCAGGTATCTCTCCAAACAGTGGATGCAACGAACGCGGGTGTATCCGATATTGTGGGCTGTCCTGGTTATCGTTACGATCGCTTTCACTCAGTATCAGAAACACACAAAAATAGAGTTAAGTCCACTATCTCGTTTTGGGCTTTCTATCAGTAAACTACCGGAATTGGTAAAACGTTCATTGGCGGAAGGTGATTTCTACATTCAGGAGGGATATTATAGGAAAGCCATTAATTCATATGAGCTGAGCAGGGGACTCGGTGCCCTTCCGGTTAGTTTCTATAGGAAACTCGGATTTGCGTATTTTAAGGAAGGTCAGTACGCCCTTGCCGTTGAAGCGTATGAACTGTTTTTAGAGGCGAAAGAGAATGAGAACCCGGACGTGTTTGCCGCCGAAGCTTCACTCGTTGGCGTTTATCCGCTTACATCGGTAGGAGAAGGAACAACCCGCGACTATGAAACTTACAATATCCTTGGGACAGCGTATATGAAACTCGGACGTGCTTTGGACGCGCAACGCACCTACGAAAAGGCGATACATCTTGCCCCGAAATATGGTGAGGCATACAATAATCTCGCACGCCTCTATGCGCATAACTATCCCGATCATTTACCGGCAAATATTAACAACCCACAAGTTTCACACCCGTTGTTTGCAAATTCTGTTTTGCAGACTTCACCGAGACTGCGGTTTGCTGAGGCATTAGCCTATACAGCCGTAACGTTGAATCCGGATGTCGCTGCTTATCACGACACCCTCGGTTGGATTTTATCGAAGCGGGGACAAGTCAACAAGGGAATCAAAACTTTGGAGCGCGCCATCAATCTACAAAGCGATGCTGTCGAGCCTCATTATCACCTGGCGCAGGTTGCGCTAAAAGCCAACGAACGGGAGAGGGCAATAAAAGCGATCCGAAACGTGTTCAAACTCAATCCGGCTTTTGTATCGCTCAATACAGCAGAATAGCCAGCAGCGGTCAGCAGCCAGCAGTCAGTAGTTCATGTAGTAAGTTGTTCTCACCGCGAAGTAGTTTTGTCCTCTACAAAGTCCTCCTACTGAAAACCGAGAGCCGATGGCTGACAGCCGCTCTATAGAATGAAATTAGCGAATGACAGAGAATTTGCCGATGCGTTGATCCTTTTGAGACGAAAGGACATAAATATAGACGCCACTGCTGACACCAAAGAGTTCCCAAACCCTTCTATCTCTTTCATATTCCGTCCGAGTCAGCGATGCAATACAGTTTCCACTGACATCGTAAATATCAATGTTCGTTCCCGCCGGTAGTTTATCGAATGTAACCTGATTACACGCTGTCACCGGATTGGGATAGACAATCACCTCTGCCAACGTTGGTGCCAAGAGCATTATTGTCAACATTCTGGCATCCTCTGCAAGATCGGCACCATGTCTATCCGAAATTTGCAACGCCTCAATCTGATAGCGATTGCCCGTGCGGAAGACTTCTGGAGAAAATGTAAGGACAACCCGCTTCCCCGCTTGGTCAAGAATCGCCGAGAGCGGCGCGTAACTTTCCGAACCGTTTTCCATTTCGCTCTGTTTGTGTAGACGGTAACGACCAGCGTGTGTCGCAGAAACGCCCATCGGTTTGTCAAACTCCAACAAGAGTTGATTCGGTGGAGAATGCGCAGCGGCATGCAAGCGGGGTCGCCGTGTTGGCACGACAGATATTGATGTGGATTGCTTTGAAGTTGTAGATGCAGGTGTCTCAAAAACGGTCAAGGCATTATCACTGTTAAACAACAATGCCTTTGCTCCATTGCTATTCAGGTCAACGACAATCGGATTGAAAGTACTTGTTGCGGGGTGGTGCCAGATAGGTCGATACTCTATTCCGTCATACTGTACGAGGTAGAAGTTAGGCTGAGCGGCGATGCATAGTTCATTGTGTCCATCGTTATTCGCGTCCGCAATAGTCATTCCATTTCCCCCATCTCGCACGTCACGGATGCGTTGTGTCCAGACGGCACGATAAGTATTATCACCATCTGATTTGAAAATAGTTAAAAGCCAGTGATAGTAACGAATATCAAGTTCCGTAGTGCCGACGTGGGTACCCGTTCTGGCGCAGATAGCAAATTCGTCGTTTCCATCACCATCCATATCCCCAGCGGCAAAGAGTTGCGGTGTGCCTTCAGGAAGCGTGTGTATCCACGTTTGTTTGTATTGGTTGTTTCCAGATGCTTCATGTACGAACACTCTTCCATCGTTGTCCGCGGCTAAAATCTCTATCTGTCCATCGCCATCAAAATCACCAGAGGCGAAATTCGCACTAATCCCGTCGTTTCCCCACATTGGGCTTTCAAGGGTAGCTACAATTCGATAGTCATTATCTCCGATTGCCTCGTATATTGAAATAGCATTCGTAACATCGTCGCGTGCGAAGATTTCAGGTGTACCGTCTGCATCCGTATCTGCGATTGTTCGACTCCACTGCCCGCGTGCTTCCCAGATGCGTTCCGTTGGAAATTCGCCTCGTGCGGGTTGTTCCAGCAGAAATGTTACCCCCGAAGCATTGCACAATATTTCTATAAGTCCATCGTTATCTGTATCCGCTGATGCCCAGGGCCACAATGATTCGGGAAATGAAAAAATCTGTTCGTAGGTCCCATTGTCCGCTATCTCAAAAATTTGTGCCGTGCCAGTTTCCATTTCAACCGTGAAAAGTTCTAATTTTCCGTTTCCGTTTATATCCACAGGTGAGGCGATAGCGTGCAATCCATTCTCAATTGATGCGACTTGCGAGAGAGGGGATATATCAATTGAGGCATCGTTCACTTCAATCTGATATAACCTGCCGTTGTTGTCATCAATGTGCAGCTCTCCGATGCGGCTTTTCACCACCAATTGGTACAAATAAGTGCCCGGTGGTCCGCCTAAATCGGATACATTGACAAAATGAAGCAGATTCTCTGAATCCGAATAGACAGTTCTATCAATATTCCGGTTTGCCTCCAAAATTTGGATTTTGCCTGTGGTTAATGCGTCCGTTTGCCACATCACCACTGAATTGAATTTGTTTCCCGCAAGCCACGGTTGTGCTTCATGCTTTATAATAAGAGGTGCCTCGTGAACCACGTCAACAACCACCTTGGCTCTCTTGAGGTCTCCATTTTCGGATTTAACACTCAGTCGTAGGGTATACCTGCCTTCCGCTAAAGCAGAGGTGTCCCACTTGTGTAGACACTCGCTCAATTTCGGTTCAGTTTGCGCAGCTCCCAAGGGATACCATAAATCAGGAACTTCACCGATGCCATACTCCAGCCAGAATTCAGAAAATTCAGCACCACCTGCGCTCCCGATAATCTCAACTCTATCAAAGATAACCTCGCGAGCTATCACTGCGCCGACGATTTCAATTCCACCGTGAGCTTGTTGCAATGTCCGTTGCGCATCAATTTTTGCAACAAGCGATGTTGAAGACACGAGTGCCGCGTATGCATCCAGTGAACCTGCTCCAACGAGTTCGGTAATGAAAAGCGGCTTTGCAGTGGTAATCAATTTCTCTTGAATCTCTATATTGGTAGCGTTCGGGTTTGCAGACAAGACGAGAGCCGCAACACCAGAGACATGTGCAGCTGCCATGGATGTACCGGATCTTTTTCGGTATTCCCCATTAAGTGCTGTGCTGAGAATTTCTTCACCGGGCGCGGCAATATTGATTGTAGCTCCGAAATTAGAACCGTCATACAACTGATTTTCCTGTCCAAGCCCCGCAACGGATATAACGGGTTTAAGAGCAGCAGGATAATAAGAACCGACTGTCGCCGAATTGCCCGCGGCACCAACCAAGACACACCCACGATGATGGGCGTATTCTATGGCATCTTCTATAATGAAGGCACGCACCGTATCCCCCCAACTCATATTAATCACCTGTGCCCCATTGTCTGCGGCGTAAACAATAGCGGCGGCGAGATCATCGTTCTGAAGATAAGCACCGCCTCCATACTTGAAACCAGCTCTCAGAGGCATCAAACGGCAGTTCGGCGCGATTCCCGCGACACCAAGCGCATTGTTCACTCTCGCAGCAATGATACCTGAGACGTGTGTTCCGTGTCCAGTTTCATCTTCGGGGTCATTATCGCGAACTGTCCAATCGCCGCTGCCGGGAAGGGTCGGCGCGTCGCTGAAATCCCACCCGATTCTGTCATCAATGTAACCGTTTCCGTCATCGTCAATGCCGTTCCTCGGCACCTCACCGACGTTCTCCCATATCTGCGAACGAAATTCAGGATGTCGGGTTGCAATCCCACTATCAACGACTGCCACCGTTACTTGTGGGTTTCCCTGTTCTATAGCCCACGCTTGTAGGATATTTAGGACATCTAAATTCCACTGCTCGGCATAGTTTGGATCGTTCGGTGGTATTTCTGCACAGAACTGGTTCAGGCGATTCACCTCAACCGCTTCAACAGCCGTGTGCCGTTCATACCGTCGCCGTAAGGTGTCCAATTTCCTATCTTTTGGAAACCGAATCAGATAAATGCGCCGGAGTTGGGGATGTCGTCCGCCGGGGGTCGTGGCGGGAAAAACTGGAAAAACAGACAGGGCACCGAGTTGTCTACTCAACTTTTCGAGTTGCTCACCAGATGTCCCCAGATTCAAACGGACGATCAGTTCTCCAGGTGTTTCAGTGATGTAAGAAAAATCGTCTGAATTGCTTTGGGCAAAGACCAATTGTGAATGGATAAACAGGACGAGGATGTAGAGGTAAAAAGATTTTTTTTCCATATATTTTTAGGGATATGTAAACATTTTAGCTTCTGCAATGTTGCAGTACAGCACACCTTGTGCACATTACTTTCTCTTAAAATTGCAATTCTATATCTCTATCTGATATATTAATGATAGGGAATTCAGAGAGAAAAAACAAATTTTTTCGTTTCCGCCAACAAAAAGGAAGTCCAATAATTATGAAAGCCTCAGAATTGATCGTTAAATGTTTGGAAAATGAAAACGTTGACTATATATTCGGAATACCCGGTGAAGAAAATCTGGATTTGATGGACGCGCTATTGGAATCCAATATCCAATTTATTCAAACACGTGACGAACGCGGTGCCGCCTTCATGGCTGATGTCTATGGTCGGCTCACTGGACGCGCCGGTGTATGCCTCGCGACTTTAGGTCCGGGAGCGATGAACCTTGTTACAGGGGTCGCTGATGCGAATATGGATAGGGCACCTCTCGTTGCGATCACCGGACAAGCAAGCTTAGACAGGATGCACAAAGAATCTCACCAATATATGGATGTTGTCTCTGTCTTCAAACCGATGACCAAATGGAATACACTCCTGCACCTCCCTGAAATCATACCGGAATCAATAAGTAAAGCCTTCAAGACGGCGACAAGCGAGAAACCTGGGGCTACACACATCGATTTTCCAGAGGATGTCGCCAAGATGGAAGTCAGCGCGGAACCTATGCCCCATGACTTTCCGAGTGAAGCCGAACCCGTTGCGTCCTGTTTGCTACGTGCCGCGCAACTTATTAACGACGCAAAGCAACCCATCATCCTCGCAGGAAACGGTGTTGTCCGTCAAGGTGCCTCTCGGATTCTGACCCAATTCGCTGAAATGACGAATATTCCGGTTGCACACACCTTTATGGGCAAAGGCAGCATTCCATGGACACATCGACTCTCCCTCCTCAGTGTCGGATTACAGGCAAACGATTTCGTTTCCTGTGGATTTGATAGGGCAGATCTTGTCATTGCAATCGGTTACGATATCGTCGAATATCATCCGCGTCTTTGGAACCCCGACCGGAATAAAAAACTCATCCATATTGATACACAACCGAGCGAAAGTGATGCCTCTTACGTCACTGATGTCGAGATGGTAGGCAACATCCGTCAGAGCCTCAGACACCTCATGACACAAGAAATCTATCCCAAAGATTCAGAGTATGCCTCAAACACCTTACGAAAAATCATACTCGATCAACTCGACGAACATCGCGATGATACAGGATTTCCTATAAAGCCCCAAAAAATCTTGAGTGATGTCCGTTCCGTCCTCGCTGAAGATGACATCCTGATTTCCGATGTTGGTGCGCACAAAATGTGGATCGCACGTATGTATCCATGTTATCAACCTAATACGTGCATCATCTCCAACGGTTTCGCCTCCATGGGCATCGCGCAACCGGGGGCTTTTGTTGCTAAACTTATCTATCCAGAGCGTAAATGTTTGGCAATCTGCGGCGATGGCGGTTTCCTAATGAACTCTCAGGAACTCGAAACAGCGACGCGAATCGGTGTCCCGTTTGTCACACTTATCTTCAATGATGAGGCTTACGGGCTTATCGAGTGGAAGCAGATGAACAGTTTTGGTAGACCTGCCCACATCGACTTCACAAACCCAGATTTTGTCAAATATGCCGAAGCCTTTGGTGCCAAAGGCTATAGAGTCGAAGGAAGTGACGAATTGGTTCCTATACTCGAAGATGCGTTCAGCCAGAAAGTTCCTTCAGTTATTGATTGCCCCGTTGATTATGCCGAAAATCTACGCTTAACCAACGAACTTGGACATTTAACATGTCCAATTTAATACTTTTAACTATCGGGTTTTCGCCCTGTGCTCCGCTTCGCTTACGCGCAGGTTTTCGCTGATTCTGTAGGCACTTCTTAAAACCGGACCCGCAGTCCGTAATGTAATAGAGGACGGATAGGAGAAAGCAAATCCGTTAAATCCAAAGCTCACTTCATTACTCCGCACGATAAATTAAAAATATGATTGCACTGTGGCATAGAAAATGCTATTATCTTTTAAACGCCGTCATAGTCTTTAGTCTATTTACAGCGGAATGTTGCTTCGTTTTTTTAGAGGAGGTTTCTGTACGAAAAAATGGCAGTTTCAACAATTGAGTGGGCAGATGGCAGAATTCGGATGATCGATCAGACGCTATTGCCCAATGAATTCAAACAGATTTATTGCGATGATCTTCCATCGGTCTGGGAAGCCATCAAATCCCTACGTGTGCGCGGTGCTCCCGCGATCGGTATTGCTGGTGCTCTGGGCGCGGTGATCGGAATATGGAATTCCACTACGAAAACCTATGATGCTTTTGCCGCCGAACTTAAATCCGCTACAGATTATTTGGCGACATCACGACCAACAGCCGTTAATCTCTTTTGGGCACTGGATAGAATTACCCAAACGGCACAAAAAAACAGTCACCTTCAGGTCCCTGAACTCAAAGAGGTGTTACTTACTGAGGCTTTGAAGATTATTGATGAGGATAAAGCGATGTGTCGTGCCATTGGGCAGCACGGTATGGCGTTGCTAAACGCAAACGACACGATTCTAACGCATTGCAACGCTGGTGGGTTAGCAACATCCGATTATGGCACAGCATTAGCAGTTATGTTTAGCGCACACGAGGCGGGTAAGAAGATCCAAGTTTACGCCGACGAGACGCGTCCCCTTTTACAAGGCGCACGTCTCACCACTTGGGAACTCATGCAAGCGGGCATTGATGTGACGCTTATCTGTGATAACATGGCGGCGCAGGTCATGAAAGAAGGGAAGATCCAATGCGTGATTGTCGGCGCTGACCGGATTGCCGCAAACGGTGATACTGCCAACAAGATCGGCACCTATAACGTTGCTATCCTCGCAGAGGCACACGGCATTCCCTTTTATGTCGCCGCACCGACTTCTACCTTAGACTTCGCCCTCGAAACCGGGGCAGAAATTCCTATTGAGCAGCGGGCAGCGGAAGAGGTAACAGAAGGCTTCGGGAAACTAACTGCGCCTGAAGGCGTTAAAGTCTATAGTCCTGCGTTTGATGTTACGCCCGCGGCGTTAGTTACAGCAATCATTACTGAAAAAGGCGTGGCACGCGCCCCTTACACAGAGAGCCTGCAGGCTTTGAGAGACGCATAAACGTAAACCTTTAAGTTATGCCGCTTTCGCAATGTTCGAGCGGGTGCCACTTATATCAAAGCAGTCGTACTGGTTTGTATTCATAATTCGGGTTGCAAACGCCATTGCCTGTTTTTCGGTGAGGTAACCGTCTGCAATCTCGGCTTCAAGGGCACGTCGGATTTCGTTTCTCGCTTGAATGGCATACGCCATCGCGCTGGTCGGCCACCCCGTATCGCCGCCGAAAGCGAACAATTTATTTGACGGGACAGCATGGATGCATCGACGGAGGAAATCACGCGAACTGTACGGATCTATACTCCACGCCCAGCAGAAGTCAACCCAAATATTACGATAATGCTTGGCAAGTGCGACCAGTTCGTCGTTATAAGGGTAGGCGATGTGCATCAACACAAACTTCGCATCGAGATACCGAGCAAAAAGGGCACACATATTGCCAGCAGGGATGCGTCGCACCGGCATCCGATCGTTGCCAGCATAATAACCGGTGTGAATTTTGAACGGGAGGTTGTGTTCAATCGTGAGTTCAACGCCTCTCGCCCAGCACCAATCTCCGAGGCAGAGCCGCGTTGCTTCGTCAACCGCTGCAGCAGGTTTGGTGAGCACAGTGTTCAAGGCAGTAGCAGCCTCAGCATCACTCCTCTCGATCCAGTTGAGTGTGCGGTTGTAAGCATGTTGTGATTTTACAGCGATAGCACAAGGCGCGTGTTTGGCGAAAATTGCCGACATAGCGGACTTGAGGGAAGTCACGTCGTTGACCTCAATACCTGTCTCGGTGTGGATAGCACTCGGATCGACCTGTCCATTACAGAATGTTGCCCATGAAAGGTCATAGAGGAAAAAATCGGGACCGGATGTGTCTGGGGTGCACTGCCAACTGAAATCGTCTGTTTGAATGTGATCAAGGTTTGCGAGATCGTGTAAGATGTGATAACGTTTGCCGGGAGAGCGAAGCGTCTTTAGGTTATTGGCACCCGCGAGACCATCGCCTGTCAGTTCGTCAAGTCCATAGATGTGTTTTGCGATGAGACTAACAGCCTCGCCGTACCCAGTAAACTGCGTCGCTTCCCACGCGTCTCGGATACCTTTAAACCGAGATGTGATGTCTTGAGAAGCGTCCATCAGGTTACGCATCGCTTCCGGGGAAGCACCAGCTGTTACCAGATCGGCAGGCACATAATTTCCGAATAGGTCTTGGAGAATATCGGGTCCGTTCTCAACCCATTCGGCTTCGCGCTTCATGTGTTCGTGTGTGTCAACGAGGCGAATAGATTGAATGTGATGTGTCAAATCAGTGGTTGCCATACAAGGTCTCCTTAAAAATTGAGATCAGACTATGCGTAGTCTCACGCTTGATACTTGACAAATGTGTTGAATTATGATTTAATATACTATGTTTTGGTAATTTACCTCTCTTTTCACTGTTGCAGGATGGAGTTGGTTCCGAAAAAGATGAAGTTGCTCTATTATTGTATAAAGAGTAGAGTTGTTATGTCAAGAAAAACCGAAAATAAGGAATGCTCGCGCAGGAACGCGAATGGTTAACGTCACCTTCTTGAAAAAGGGACCAGACCACAGGAGCATATAATGCCTACAGGACGGATTAAGTACTACAATTTCGATAAAGGCTTCGGATTTATCGCGCAAGATAGCAGTGATGCGGATGTCTTTTTACATAGTTCCGCTATTAAGCAGCCTGAATACGAGGAACTCCGTGTCGGACAGCGCGTAAAGTATAGCATTGTTGAAGGTGAGAAGGGGCTTGTTGCCCAGAACGTCGAAGTATTGCTGACACCGACAGAACGCCGATGGCTACGGCAAGGGAAGGCAATTATTCCGCGTGGTTACGCGGGGTTCCCGGGTCAGGGTCAGGGCCAATTTATCAGCAATGACACGGTGGCAGTGTCTGGTTATGATGCCGGCAAACCAAAGCCGAATCGGAATCGCCGAGACCATGATGCATCTGTAGCACCTCTGGGACCGGCAGCAAAACCACCACACAATCAACGTTCCTCAGCGACGGATTTTAAAGATTCGGCAGCACCGAGACAAGAGGCGCAAGACTCATCTTCAAAGCAACTCAGTTTTGGTGATCTCTATATCCTTAAGCAGATTAATTTTGAAACATCCATGTTTTTTGCGTTGTATAATCATGTACAACTGCCTGCTACCGTTCTTGAAATGACGCTCTCCAGTTTGACACTCAATAGCAATAAAGGTGAGCAGCACATCGCTAAAACGGATGTTAAATACTGTTATAAAGATATTGATGCAGAGAGGGTTCAGGCATCCGTTGATATTGATGCTACTGTGAAGGCACAGCAGCTGACACAATTAACCAATGATGTGCAAGCCCCTGAGATTGATACCAAAGCTGTTCGGCTCGCCCGAAAAAATGGAACTCCGATTGAGTTCACACTCCGTGAAGGAGAGATCTTCCGTGGCATTATAGACTGGGTCAGTCCTTACGAGATTAAACTCATTTTAGAGAACGGTGCCAAGGTTGTTATTTTCAGACATGCTGTGTATAGTTTTACCATAGATTAGGTGCTACCGTGAAAGCATACCACGAACTTCTTGATGAGATTCAGCGCGATGTCGAACGTTTGCGCACAGAATCGGGGGGGGTGCCGTGTCCATCTACCTGCTTTTCCTGCTGTCGAAACACTGCAACGATGGCAATAAGTGAAGTCGAGGCTCGCGATTTAAAGGTCGGTTTAGAAGCACTTCCTGTTGAAATTCGCGCACATATTCGTCGCAAGGCTGAACAGAGCATCAGAAAACTGAAGGCACACGGTTATGACGCTGAAAATATAATGCCGGATGCGGGCATGGAAGCAATTGCGGTCATAAAAGACACGCCTGAAGGCGAATGCCCTATGCTAATCGGTGGGGTTTGTACCGTTTACGAACACCGCCCTGTCATCTGCCGTGTCTGGGGATATCCTATTCATAGCGGCAATGAGTTAGCCTGTTGCTACAAAACTTTTATTGCGAAACGTCGCCGCTTCCGTCCACTCAGTTACGATCGCTATTGGAAAATGTGTCAGAATCTTAGCACAGCGTTGGGTGCCACTCGGAAGACCCCGAACTGCTACCTTGTCTCGCGATTGTTATCAAAATAACGCAAAACAAGACTTCTACACTTCTCTCTTTGGTGAGGTTAAAACCTCACCTATTTTTATTTCAGGGCAAAACACATCTCAAATGAAGCCTAAGTTTGAGGGTTACTTTCACTTAACTCACGCAAAAATTGGAACGTATAAATTCCGGTACGATGTCCGTCGTTCCATACCAATCTTACCGCGTAGCGTCCGACTCGCTGAATGTCAACAAGCTGTAGGTTTTCAAAAAAATCGTCAGAGGGTAGGATGTGAAAAGGATCTTTTCCTAATCGTGTGGCATCGCAACGGGCACAAGGGCATTTTTGTCGGAGGGTGCGGTAGGATAATTCGCAGTGATGTGAATCTTTCCATCGGATTTCCAAACCTGTACTGCTTCTTTCAATGCGAGTCGGTTGGAATTTCTGCATGATAATTTCTCAAAGGAGTCGCCGACTCCTTACAAAAAACGGTTGCCAATTGTGCGACTGAAGACAGTCTGCAAACCAGCAACCGTTCAATGAGTTGTGATCGAAGGATTATTCCTACTATCCGTTATTCAAAGTACTCCGCATTGATCTCAATGAACTCGTCCCATTCTTCGGGAACATCTTCTTCCATAAAGATGGCTTCGACGGGGCATTCAGGCTCACATACACCACAATCGATGCACTCTTCCGGGTCGATGTAGAGCTGATTGGTTTCCTCAAACTCGTCAGCATCGGGTAGGGGATGAATGCAGTCCACTGGGCATACATCAACGCATGCACTGTCCTTAACGTCGATACATGGTTCACAAATCACATACGTCATGTTAGAAACTCCTTTCCGCTTAATTTTACAATAAGAGCCTCCATATCAGACGGGCGGTAACTTCACTTAACGGACGAGGTTAGTCCCTATTTTGATGAAGGCGTTACAAAAATATCGTCGTATGTGGCATTTTTGTACATTGTCTGCTGAGTTGCGATCAGGACATTTTAATAATACCATAAACAATTTGCTTTGTCAAGTTATATATGCAACAGGGCTATTCAGTTTTCCGTTTTTTGGGGACATTTGGATCCCCCGACTCGGTAGGTGCGGTTTCCTAACCAGGGTTCCCACCCGTTACTGGGAAGGGACACCGGATCCACCCAGAATCCCATAATTGCTTAAAACTAAATCGTCCTGATATATGCAACAGCACAGAAGCATTCAGTTTCCAACAGATGGTGGTCAGCAATGTCAGTTTGGAAAAAAATTGACAATTCTCGATTTTTGTGTTACTATATCCATAGTCGAAAATAGTCGAAAACGTATTGCTTGCAAGACCCTACATTGCAAAGCACAGGTTCCCCATCTTAACAATACAAGGCGCGTCATGAGAAAACCTTCTCGCAAAAAGTGGCAATTCAACAATTCGGATTTTGATAGTAGTCTAACATTAGCATCTGAAGCAGGTGTTTCTCCGTTTGCTGCACAACTGCTTATCAATCGAGGAATAAAAACGGCTGCCGCAGCACGATCTTACCTTTACCCAACTCTTGATGAATTGCACTCCCCTTTCAAATTGGCAGATATGGACAAAGCTGTAGAACGGATACACAAGGCGATCTCTCGCGGTGAGAAAATCTGTGTCTACGGCGATTATGACACGGATGGCACGACAGCGACGGCATTACTGCTCAACACATTCCGCCAGATGGGTGTCCCCGTTGATTATTATATCCCAAATCGGTTTGGAGAAGGTTACGGATTAAGCGAAGACACTGTAAAAAAGATCCACCAGAAAAACAAAGCGAAGTTACTGATTACCGTAGACTGTGGTATAACATCGGTTAAAGAGGTCGCATTGGCGAATCAACTCGGTATAGATGTTATTGTCACGGATCACCACCAGCCAGAAAAAGAACAGCCGCCAGCATATGCTCTGATTTCACCTAAGATTCTGGGGAACGAATACCCTTTCACTGAGCTCGCAGGTGTCGGTTTAGCCTTCAAATTAGCACAGGGATTAATAGACGATACAGCGTTTCTTGAATCACTACTTGACTTGGTGGCGCTGGGTACCGTCGTGGATATGGCACCACTGACTGGAGAGAACCGTATTTTAAGCCGCTTGGGATTAGCAGAACTTGATAAACGCGAACGTCCCGGGGTTCATGCTTTGTGCGAAGCAGCAGGGCACAAAATTGACACACCGCTTGACGGATACGCCCTCTCTTTTAAGTTGGGACCCCGTATTAATGCCGCTGGACGCATGGACACCGCACATAAAGTGGTTGACCTCTTTACCACCGATTCTGAGGATGTAGCGATTCGGATTGCCTCTGAACTCAATCAGGCAAATCAGAGGCGACAAGAACTGGAAAAGCAAATTCAAGACCAAGCTTTGGAGATAATTGAAAAAGAGATAGATGATGACACCGTGGGAATTGTTGTTGCCAGCGACAAGTGGAATAAGAAAGCACAAGGTGTTGTCGGTATCGTTGCCGCCCGTTTGATGCAAACCTTCTATAAGCCTGCCGTTGTCCTTGCGATTGATGGCGATGAGGCTACCGGATCTGGACGTTGTATCGAAGGAATGAGTCTCGCTGATAGTTTCGTTGCCTGCACGGAATTGCTGGTGAAACACGGTGGACACGAAGCAGCAGCAGGGTTAACGCTCAAAACTAAAAATATTCCCAAATTCAGGAATGCTTTTAATGAATTCGCTCGTGAGACGCTCTCAGAGGACGCATTGCAACCGAAACTGGAACTTGAGTTTGAAACGCGTCTCTCACTTTTAACGTTAGAGACCCTAAAGGAACTGGAACAATTTGAACCCTTTGGAAAAGAAAATCCAAAACCCCATTTCGGTACACGACGTGTCAAAGTTAATGGGACACCTACCCAAATGGGAAAAGAGAAAAACCACCTGCGAATGTTTGTTAACGATGGCACGGTAAAACGATGCGCGATTGACTGGGGAGCAGGTGAGAAACTCATCACTTTCAGACGTCCGAATATGTCCCTCGACATCGCCTTCTCGCCCCAAATTAACGAGTGGCAAGGGAATCGTTCTGTTCAACTTATTCTTCAAGATTGGGAGCTCCACGCTGAAGGCAGGGACATGAACCGGGATGTATTTCCTAAACTCAGTGATAAATCTTCTGTCAAACTTGTTGATAAACGGAACGTTAATAAAAAGAATTACCTTTTAAACTTGCTTGCGCGAGAGGAATCTTGTATAATTTATGTACGAGACGAAGAGATGTTAGATCTCCTGCTTACAAAACTTCTACCGGAGAGCATCGAGGGAATCGCGCGGCACACTGAAGCGACACCAGAGACAGAGGCAGCAGCTTTATTGAACCGATTGGAAACCGGTGAACTACGGACAATCGTATCAAGTAGTACTTTTTCCCCTCTCGAAGCATTTCCTTATGTTAAACACGTTGTTCTTTGTCACCTTGCATCAAGCCAAGATCTCTTTTTTAAACGGTGTGAACCCGCTTTCGCAACTGCCGAGACCTCCTATCTGCATCTCATCTACAACAACACAGATGAGGCGGAGATGCACAATTGGATTTCTGAAAAATATCCTACGGGTGACGAATTGCGGCGATTGTACGGACACATACGAGCGGCTATACAATCCAATGGCACAGACGGTTATCCTGAGGCAGAGATACTGAAAGGTGGATTTGGGACTCTGGCAGCACTTCAAACTGGACTCACTATCTTTGAGGAACTACAGTTCATTGAACGGCAGGGGCAACCGGGTAATAGACTTGTAAAACTCCTATCGGGGGAGAAAAGTGACTTGTCTCGTTCACCTACCTACCTGAAAGGAGAATGGATTAAGCAGACGAGCCCTTCTTTTATAGAGTTTCAATTAAAAGAAAACATCGAATCTATGTGGGAGCGCATAGGGCATGAGTATCAAATCCTTAGTTAATCAAATTCAAGCATATAATCCGGATGCAGAGGTTGAACTTCTGGAGCGTTGCTACCGTTTTGCGCAAGAGGCACATGAGGGGCAACAGCGAAAATCAGGAGAACCTTACTTCACGCATTGCGTCAAAACCGCTGAGATACTCGCCGAACTCCGACTGGATACACACACAATTTGTGCCGGACTCATGCACGATGTCCTCGAAGATACAGGTATCACACGTCAAGAGATGCAAGTTCGGTTCGGCGCCAATATCGCCAATCTTGTCGAGGGTGTCACAAAGATCGGTAAGTACAAGCTCAGTGTCGCCTCCCCAACTCCAGATATTAAAAGCACAGTCGAACATCGCGTCCATCGGAAACGCCAAGCCGAAACCTACCGGAAACTCCTGTTAGCGACAGCAGAAGACATGCGGGTCATCCTGATTAAACTCGCGGACCGACTGCATAACATGGAAACACTGGGGTTTCTCCCAAGTGAGAAATGCCAACGCGTCGCAAAGGAAACGCTGGAAATTTATGCCCCGATCGCACACCGATTGGGGCTTTGGCGTATTATGGGCCGCCTCGAAGACCTCGCGTTCAAACATCTTTATCCTATCGAATACCGAAAAATTGCCGACCTCCTGAACCAGAAACTCACTGAGCGAGAGGCGTATTGCGAGAAGATGGTTAAACAAATTCGTGAAGAATTCGAAAAACGGAACGTTTTCGCCGATGTCCACGGTAGAACGAAGCATATCTATAGCATTTACCAGAAGATACAACAGAAAGGAACACCCTTCAGCAAAATCCGAGACTTAATCGGGCTGCGAATCCTCGTCAAAACTGAGGCGGATTGCTACATCGCGCTCGGTGCACTCCATGGTAAATGGAATTACCATCCTGACCGACTTCGAGATTGGATTGGGCAGCCGAAGAAGAACGGATACCAATCACTTCATACCACGATTCTTGATGATGGCAGACCTGTTGAAATCCAGATTCGCACATATCAGATGCATAAGATTGCTGAAGACGGCATTGCTGCGCATTGGAGTTATAAGGAGGGGTTACCGACGAGTCAACAAGGACGTTCCATTTTCGCGAGCTATAAGCAGATACTTGAAGACATACAAGAAACGCAAGACAGCCCGCATCATTTTGTCGAGTCCATGAAGTTGGAACTCTTCCAAGATGAAGTCTATGTTTTTTCGCCGAAAGGTGATCTTTTTAAGCTACCTGCTGGCGCGACCGCGATCGATTTTGCCTATAAAATTCATACGGATGTTGGGCATACATGTGTCGGAGCAGAAGTCAACGGTGCTGTCGCACCGATCCGACGTGTGCTGCAAAACGGCGACCAAGTCAATATTCGGACTCAGCCAAATGGAAGACCGAGCCGGAGCTGGTTGTCGTATGTCAAAACCGCCACGGCACGGGGTAAAATCAATCACTGGTTCCGTGAAAAAGATAGAGCTGGTGCCCTGGAGTTAGGCAAGCAACTTCTCACAGCGGAACTGCGGGGCTCCTATCTGAACGCACGGGATTATCTCAATTCCCCGAAACTTCACGATGTTGCTAAACAACTCAAACTCAAAAATCTTGAGGAACTTTTCGTCCGGATTGGTAATGGGGATGAATCTGCTACTCAGGTCGTTAATTTATTGAAACCTGAGGTGCCGAAATCAGAGACCGAATTTCCTGAAGATACTCACCGAAGGCGAAAACCAGAATCGCCACCGGCTGTTCAGCTTGAAAACGACATAGACTTAGGTATGATACGAATTATGAAGTGCTGTAACCCGATCCCTGGTGATCAAGTCGTCGGTTATCTCACTCGAGGACGCGGGGTTTCTGTCCATAGAGCCGGCTGTATCCGCATTCTTGACGAACCGGAACGACTGCTAACTGTTAATTGGAGCGAAAAATCGTCCTCCGAAAACGGAAACCATCCGCCTTCTGTTTATCCCGTCAAAATTCTCGTTGAGTGCAATGACCGCCCCGGTATGCTCGGTGAAATTACGACTGCTATTGCACAATACAAAGTGAATATCCGTTCCGGAAAATTCGAACCCTCCGCTGTCCACCATGACGCCGAAGCCTCTGATAACCTGACGATAGACGTGACAGGTGCAGAACAACTTGATGCTGTCATGCAAGCGATTCGGGGCTTAAAAGGTGTACAACGTGTCACCCGTGAGTCCTAAACGCTTTGCTCTTCTATACCGGTGCTGGCATCCTTGAAATAACTTTACTGACTTTTCCGCTCCGTAGACAATTTGTGCAAACCCGAATCCGTCTCGGTCCTTCCGCAGTTTGAACCCGGACCCGTTGCAGATTCGGCAACCAACGCCGCTTTGTATGCCGCCGTGATTTACTAATCTGGTTGCCTGTCATCGGACGTTTGCTACAGATAGTACAGACTCGTGACATTATGTCTATCTCCTTCCTTCTTTTTCTCTAAAGTATTGGTAAAATCTAAACATTAATAATACCACAATTACACCGGAAATGCAAATTTCTTTAGCGCAAGTTGCAGATCCGTTCTTGCCATACAAACTATGATATGCTATAATTTGGTAACAGGACTTGTAGACGCATCCCATTCAAGGAGATAGATATGTCATCTCTCGCAGCGGAAACTCTCTTTACACCAGAGGAATACCTCGCTTCGGAACGAAAGGCGATAGTTAAAAGCGAATACCTTCGCGGTCAGATAATTGCAATGTCCGGAGCGAGTCTCGCACATGCTCGCATCATAGCAGATATAGTTACTGAACTTAACATCCAACTGAGAGGGCGGGATTGTGAAGTCATCAGCAACGATATGCGCGTGAAGACCCGTCCGAAAGGTGCCTATTTTTATCCGGATGTCGTTGCTTTCTGTGGGGATCCGCAATTTGAGGATAATGTCTTCGACACACTTCTCAACCCGATCCTCGTTATAGAGGTGCTTTCGCCGTCAACCGAGGTGTATGACAGAGGCGAGAAGTTTTCACACTATCAAGAACTCGCGTCTTTGCGAGAATACATCCTCGTTTCACAGGACAGGGCTCGCGTTGAACAGTATCGGCTTCTGAAAACGGAGTGGGCGGAGACGGAGTATCGGAGATATGAAGATGTGTTGCCGCTGGATTCCATCGGCTGCGAACTCCCCTTGCCGGACATCTACAGACGTGTTCCTGCAGTCATTTCATAATTTTCTATGCATCGCCTTTCGTATTTTCACGGAGAAAGAATAGAGGGCGTTTCACGAATCGGTCCCGTTCGACCTTAGAAAATTTTCCGTGAAGCCTCCGTGAATTGTGTCTATCGGCGAAATCCGTGTTATCCACCCACTGCAGATAGAGGAGGCATACTCTTCCCCTAAACGTTCAGTATTAAAACCGAAAACATGAAAGTTGCTTATATCACCGCAGGCGCCGCCGGCATGTACTGCGGAACCTGTATCCATGACAACATGGTAGCCACTGTCCTGAAAAAACAAGGACATAACGTTTCCCTGATTCCAACTTATACGCCTACACGAACAGACGAGGCAAATGTGAGTTTGAACCGCGTCTTTTTCGGTGGGATTAACGTCTATCTGCAACAGAAACTCTCCTTATTTAGACACACGCCGTGGACCTTAGATAAACTACTCGACAATCCCACGCTATTGAATGGATTGGCGCGATTTAGTAGCTCGACAGACGCTCGAGATCTTGGGCAACTTACAGTCTCTATGCTCAGCGCAGAGCAGGGGCACCAAAGCAAGGAATTAGCGAAATTAGTCAAATGGCTCGCTGAAGAGAATAAACCGGATATTGTCTACCTCACGAATTCCATGCTTGTTGGTTTCACAAGAGAAATTAAAAAGGCGTTAGATGTACCGGTTATCTGTGCGCTCCAAGGCGAAGATATTTTTCTCCAAGATATTATCGAGCCTTACAAATCAGAGGCGTTAGCTCTCCTTCGAGAACGTGCTATAGATCCAGATGGCTTTGTGGCACCTTGTCGTTACTACGCACAGTTTATGGCAGATACCTACCTTAACGTACCGATTGATAAGATTGACGTGGTCCCGCTCGGATTAAACATCGATGGCCACGGTGTGCCTGTCCAAAAAGCGGAACCACCGCCCTTCATTATCGGGTACTTAGCGCGTATCTGTCCTGAAAAGGGGTTACACATCTTGATAGACGCTTTCCGCCTGGTAGCGGAAGCGTTAGGTGCCGATAACGTCCAATTGCATGTTGCCGGTTACCTCGGCAAGAAAGACGAACCGTATCTTGAGGAACTTGTGAACCAGATTCAGGCATGGGATTTGTCAGACAGTTTTGTACATCACGGTGAAGTGACGCGTACGCAAAAAATTGATTTTCTCAACCGTCTCCATGTTTTTTCTGTCCCCACTGTTTACCGTGAATCCAAAGGACTGTCGATTATAGAGTCGCTTGCCAATGGTGTGCCAGTCGTCCAACCGCGGCATGGTGCGTTTCCAGAGATGATCGATGCTACCGAGGGGGGAGTCCTGGTTGAACCAGAATCTTCTGAAGCAGTCGCAACGGGTATCATCGAACTCCTTGGCGATACCGATCGGCGTGAACACCTCGGAGAAACCGGAAAAATCAATGTGCATCAGAATTTTAATGATACCATCATCGCAGAACAACTTTTGAAAGTATTTGAAAAGTATACTTAATGTTTCAATTGCTGGCGCGCTTTGGAAGTGCTTCTGCCACAAAAATCAAGAAGGAAGTGGATTATGTCTAAAACATGGCTCATTTTTGTTTTCATGACAGTTTCATCATGGGGGCTTTACGGCGTTTTTCTACATCAAGGACAGGTCTCTATGGCGGATCCTGTGCATGGACGCTACAAAGCGTTCCTCTTTGTGGGACTCGCGTATCTCTTGGCAGCCGTTATCGGTTCTGCACTGATGCTCATTGTTAACGGATCCAATTGGCAATTCACAGGTTCGGGAGTCTCCTGGTCGTTTGTAGCCGGACTTGTCGGTGCTATTGGAGCATTTGGCGTGCTACTCGCCTTCGGCGCAGGGGGTCGCCCTGCAGTCGTCATGTCCATCGTCTTTGCGGGTGCCCCGATTGTAAACGCTATCGTTGCGACACTATCGCATCCACCAGTAGGTGGCTGGGGGGCAGTCCGATGGCAGTTTATCGCAGGCATTTTGCTCGCCGCACTCGGCGGTTGTATGGTGATGCTCTATAGGCCCACTTCATAATATGTAGAAACAGAACCGCCCGACCTCTGACGTGTTTATGTCTTGGAAAGGCGGTTGAATCCCCTATCCCGTTCCCTCGCTCCGTTCGTTTTACCGAAAAACGCACTTTTCACTATCCTCTTTCTGTGACATGTCTCTAATAGGCAAAGAGGGAGAGTTTTCATGCCTATAGGCGAAGCTTGCGTGCCAATCAATCAAGAGTTAACCAAGGCAAATGATGCTGAGTTAGTCGTCGCTGCACTTGCGGGTAATACGCAAGCGTTTGATGTTTTGGTGAGTCGCTACCGTCGGGCTATGCTGACAATCGCGCAACAGATTGTGCGAAACCCCACCGATGCTGAAGATGTCGTGCAAGACGCGTTTTTGCGGGCTTTTGAAGCACTGCCACAGCTCACGGATCTGAACCGTTTTGGGGCATGGCTTCATTCAATCACTCGCAACCGTGCCTTGCGCTACTACAAGAGTGCAGGACGTTACCAACCCCAAGAAGATATGGAACCCTATTTAAATAGGGCAGCAGATATATCGGCTGAAGATCCAGCTCACATTGTGGAACGTGAATTGACACAGCAAGCGATGAGAGACGCGATTCAGGAACTACCTACCGATTATCAAGCGGTTATTGAACTTTATTATTGGGCAGAGATGCCACAAAAACGGATGGCTGAATTCCTCTCCGTGCCACTGACAACCGTGAAATGGCGACTCCATAAAGCGAAGGAACTCCTCAAAACGATTTTGGAAAGACGGGGCTATCGTGAGGATATGTGACAACCTTCACCACTATTCTCCGCAGGTAGGTTCCGACCTTCCTTGTTGATAAAATCACATCCGTAATTATAGACTTTAACGACTATCATAGAGAGGTAAAAATTATGGAACAGCAAAGACCACAAGAGATCAGAGGGCTTTTTCACATGTTGGAGCACACGGCAAAAATCGCAGAGGACGCTGCGTTAACCGGAGCGTTCAGTGGTGGTGAAACGCGGTGCATCTCCCAATTCAATAACGTCCTCAAACGCCTCAGGGACATCGAGGCAATACCTGATGGACTTTTTGAAATGCTGCCAGCAGATGCGTCTTTTAGCCAAATTGGAATCGCGTGCCATCAACTCGCTGCATACCTCAATGAAGAATTGGACGCGACGACGGATTTCAAAGGATGGCTCTCCAGTTTTTTCGGAGAACGGTTCATGGAAAACCTAACAGAGGAGTTGGCAGACAAACCATTTGGCGACCTAATCCGCAAAGCCGTTCCAGATTTCTTAACTGAGACAACATTGGAAGACATCGTCGAAGTGTTTCCGGTTGCACCCGGTGGAAAACTAACGGTTGATGCCGATTTCGGCGCAATTGATGTGCAGAGCGCAGCGGACGATAATCTCTCTGTCCGCGTCCGACGTGCCGCACAATTGAAGGAAGATCGACGGGCAGGCGAAGTCCTCAAGAATTTTGATGTCCAGATGACACATGAAGCAGCGGATGTCAAAATTGAAGCGAAATTCAGAGGTCCAGTAAAGCAATGGAAAAAGGCGAAAAAACGTCTGGATGTCCAATTTGAGATCGTCGTCCCGAGAAACTATGGGCTTGATTTGAAGACCGCGGATGAGGAAATTTCCGTGATAGATATAGTAGGAAATGTGAACGTTCACACAGCCGGCGCGGGGCTCCGCTTACAAAATATCACTGGGCGTATTGATGGAAAAACTTCGGGTGGAAACATAGACCTCAAGGCATTTGAGGGCGACGCAGCACTTCAAACGAGTGGCGGAAATATTACACTTGAAGGCGGCACAGGCGATGCCAAAGTCAAAACATCAGGCGGAAACATCCAGATGACCGATGTCATTGGTGCCGTCAATGGGAAAACCTCCGGCGGCACTGTTACCCTACACGGATGCAAAGGCGGTGCAGATGTGAAAACTGCGGGTGGCAGTATAGAGGTAGAGAACGACGGACCCGTCCTCGCGAAAACGAGTGGCGGTTCTATCCGCTGCCAACTCCAAGAGGCGGTTTCAAGCCAAAACTTACTGCTGGATTTGGAAACAATAGGGGGGAGTGTAGACGTTTCGCTCGCTCCGGACATTGCTGCGACAGTCGAAGCAAAAGTGCTTGGCGGTTCAGTGACCACAGAATTTCCGGTAACTGCGGAGACGGCAGGTCCTGTCAAACCCGATCAATTGCACGGAACCATTAATGGGGGGGGTTCACTCTTGAAACTCTTTTCCGTCGGTGGAAACATCATACTCAGGAAAACAGAGCGACACACGCCAACCTCGTCCCTTCAGGCATAACTTGGAGATGAATCATGGGATTATTGTCGATTCTTAGTTTAATATGGGGGATATTGGCTCTTATCGGGATGGCAGTTGCCATTATCCCATTTCTTGGGGCACTCAATTACCTGAATATCCCCTTTGCAGTCTTTGGCTTGCTTTTCAGTGTCCTCGCGCTTATCGTGTCATCAAAGAAAGAAGGGGCTGTTGCTGGGTGCGTTCTGTGTGGCGTAGCGATTTTCTTGGGAGCGATCCGACTCGTTTTAGGCTTCGGAATCTTCTAATTTTGAATAGGAAAAAATAATATGGCAAAGGTTAAGGTTTTTCTAAGTTTCGAGTTCGACAAAGATAACGAACTTCATCACAATTTCTATGCGCAAGCCGCCCGTGGGGACTCCTGCCATGAAATTAAGGATTATTCATTGAAAGAGGCATATAAACCACACAATGACAGTAGTTGGCTGAAGAAAGCAAAGGATCTAATTTCTCGTTCAGACATTGTGATTGTCGTTACAGGACAAGATGCACATAACGCACTTGGTGTTGCAAAAGAGGTGACAATCGCACATCAGCAATGTAAACCGATTTTTCAGATTCGCCCACAGAATAGGACAAGCGGTCCGGTCCGCGGGGCAGGGGAAGTGGTTCCATGGAACTGGAAACAAATTGAGGCAAAAATCTCTGAGTGCTTGAAGATATAACGGAAACGCGACTTACAAGTATATGCCATCAACCCACGTTAAGTTGGCGGCATACGTTTAATTTCGGGTTAATGGTTATTCCTGATTGAAATCGCATCTTCTATCCAAGTTTCAAGATGCTTTTGGATGTAAGCATAAACCTCTTGGCTATCTGAGCAGGGCAGATCAGAACGTTTCATAATTACATACTATATTAACCCAAGTTGTCAGTTTTTTATCTACATAGCACTCCGCTGGAGTGCGGAAGCAGAAAACTCCTTTTCTATAGACATATCACCCCTACGGGGTGTGAAGAGACACTTTTCCGTAAAAAATCTGTGTTTAAACACCCAAAACCGATTAGGTAGCAACTTGGGTTATATTATCATTTGCAGGCATCCGATTGTTCCCCTTTCGACTGTATCATTCTCTGAAATTCTATTCAAGGAATGTAACGCGTTCGTAAATTTCCTGCAAGGGTAATTCGCACTGGATGGAAGGAAGCGGCAGAATCTCGTTATGTTTTTCAAAATCGGTAAAAATCCACTGCTTTTCTTGGCGGCGGTAGTGTTCCACAAAAATCTGGTCTTGGGCGACGAGAACGTATTCCTGCAATGATGGGAGTTGGCGATAGTGGGCGAATTTTTCACCTCTATCATACACTTCGGTTGAGGGTGAAAGCACCTCTATAACGACAATCGGGTTCAGGAGCGTGTCAAAGACATCGTCTTCAAAACGGGGTTCCTCACAGACGACACCGACATCAGGATAAAAATAGGATTTTGCTGTGGGAATGCTGATACGCATGTCATTCGCGAAAACAGCACACCCCGTGCCTTGCAAGTTCGCATGCAATCTTGCAGAAATGTTCATCGTTATCAGATTATGCGGAAAACTTGCTCCGGGCATATTGATAATTTCCCCATTAATATATTCGCTTCTAACCGTTTCAGCGTCAGGAATTGCCTTGCGTTCTAAAGCGATGTATTCTTCTGATGTGAGGTATGTTTGGGCCCCTCTCGCTGCCATGATGTCCCTCCAAGAATTTTTAGTAATTCTATTATAGCGTAGTTACGGGTGAGTGTCAAGATTTCTTGACAGATGATCACTGCTGCGATAAAATGGGTCCAATGAATCATATACCGCACCGAAAGGAAAAATCAATGAACTGCCTTGATTATGGGCTTTCTTTTATTAACTCTGTTGGGAACGGGAATGCTCCCCGCTTTTGGGTCGAATCTCGATGCCGCATCATAGATGACACAGATGGAAGTTTCAGCGATTATTATCAATGTGGTTCGTGTAAGAGTGAACACACCTTTGCGGAGAAAAATCTCTTCATAAATCCGAACTATGACTTCCTCCCTGTTTTTGGTGAAGAACATATAGCGGTATTCAGAAGGCACGCTTACTGCAACGATAACTACGTCGAGTATAGACCGGCGCGAGATTATTGGGGAGGTGCCCTGTTTGATGTTCAAAAGGCATCGCCGGTCCGAGTCCTTGATAGCAACGCAGCCATTTTTGAGGCGACACGCAAAGGTCTACCCATCGTAACACACACAGAAATATGGGATACCCATACACAGCAGCGGGCGATTATCGAGTGTCCGGTTAAAACGATGAATATAGATGAAAATGCAGGCATCTACCAAGTTGATACCGGAATTGTTCTATTTCCAGATCTGTCAAAGCGATACGATCGGCAGATTGAGATGTTCAGTCTCGCTTACGTTGCTTTTAACGCACCGCACTTCGCTGACTTCGTTATCGAACGCCCCACTGCCATCATTGAAAATGGAGTGGAAGTTACCCAAGTTTACCACTATTCCGTATTCGGCATCGGTGAGCGCGAATAAATTTTCTTGCAAAAATTTTAGGCTCCGTATATAATGCGGGATTATAACAGCGAACCGGACAGCAGATTTTGACCGGTGCTGATTACAACTCGCACGATCTTTATACGGAGGAGAAAAAACATGAAAAGTGTTCGCATAAGTTTTGTCTTCGCACTAATACTCGCACTCGCGTTCGTTAGTGCCTCGAAAGCGGATAACCACCAATCCCAATCCTTAACTATTGTCTGGGCAGAATGGGATCCGGCTAACTATTTGCAGGAACTCTCGAAAGACTTTACAACCGAAACAGGCATTGCTGTTGATGTGATCCAGATTCCGTGGCCCAATTTCCAAGATAAGGTCTTCACGGCTTTTGTTGGAAAAAGCGATCTCTACGACATTGTCATTGGAGATAGCCAATGGCTCGGTAGAAACTCTCAAGGCGAAAACTATATCAATCTAACGGAGTGGATTAATGAGAACATAGATGTTGATTCTATCTATGGACCCGCGATGACAGCGTTTGCTGAGTATCCAAAAGGCAGCGGAACATACTGGGCATTACCTGCGGAGGTGGATGCCGCTGGATATGTCTATCGGAAAGACTTATTTGAAGATCCAAACGAAATGAAGGCGTTCCAAGCGAAGTATGGCTACGCACTCGCTCCGCCGAAAACCTACGACCAACTCCGCGATATCGCTGAATTCTTCACGCGTCCGGATCAAGACCTATACGGTATCGCAACATGGTATAGCAAGGAATACGACGGCATTACGATGGGTTTCCAGCAGGTAATGTGGAGTTTTGGCGGTGCTTATGGCGATCCAGACAACCATAAAGTTGCCGGGCACATTAATACAGAGGATGCTGTTAAAGCCCTGGATTTTTACACAGATTTGCTCCAGTTTTCACCCCCTGATGCCCCGAACTACTATTGGGCAGAGACGCTGAATGCCTATAACTCCGGTAAGGTCGCAATGGCGATGAATTACTTCGCATTCTTCCCCGGCGTTGTAGACCCTAAATCGAATGCAATTTCGCACGATAAAAGCGGGTTCTTTATCGCCCCTGCTGGTCCGAAAGGGCATTACATCAGTATCGGTGGACAGGGCATGTCTATTTCTTCCTATTCTAAAAACAAGGATATTGCCAAACAATACATGAAATGGTTTATGCAGAAACCAGTTCAGGAGAAATGGGCAGCACTTGGAGGGTTTACACCCCACAAAGAGGTGTTGCAGTCGGACACATTTAAGACAGCAACCCCCTTTAACGAAGCTTTTGCCGCGAGCTTCCCGTACCTACGCGATTTCTGGGCGGTGCCGGAATACGCAGAACTCTTAGAAGTTTGCCAGACGAATTGGAGTGAAGCCATCTCCAAAATCAAGTCTGCAAAGGAAGCACTGGATACCATCGCACGGAAACATGAGGAAATCTTTGAGGACGCAGGCTACTACGACGAATAAAGCGAGTGGTCGGCTATCGAGGCGTTCGCTCCGCTCACTTTCGGCAGTCGGTACGTGGCGATTGTGTGTATTTTGCTTGCCACAAGGTCCGCTTACCGACAGCCGATAGCCAAAAAGATATGCTTACCAACCACCCACATCGAGCGTCGCGCGGGATGAGTGACTATCAATTGAAGATGGCATTTATCATGCCCACCATGATTTTGCTCATCTTGATGAACATTTTTCCGCTGCTGTGGTCGCTATATCTGAGTTTCCATCGCTACAAAGCCTCGATGCCCACACCCCCAAGATTTATCGGTGTTCGTAACTATTCACGCCTCCTCGCCGATCCAGAGATATGGGGTTATTTTCAAACCACCGCTTATTTTGTGATCCTTGCGGTAGCAGCACAATTCTTTATCGGATTTGGGTTGGCACTGCTCCTGAATCGGGACTTCCGGTATAAAGGCTTTGTCACAACGTTGCTTCTGCTACCGATGATGCTATCGCCTGTGGTCGTTGGACTCTTTTGGCGCTTTATCCTTCTCGCAGATAACGCCGGTTTGCTAAACTTTTTCCTCAGTCCCTTTTTAAAGTCGCCTATTGGCTGGACAACGAACCCGAAGGTAGCGATGTTAGCCGTTGTTATTGTGGACACATGGATGTGGTCTCCATTCATGATGTTGATCGCCTTGGCAGGATTGAGCGCGGTCCCGAAATCTCTCTACGAAGCTGCTGATGTCGATAGAGCGTCCGCTTGGTTCAAGTTTCGATGGATTACCCTTCCGTTAGTATCCCCTCTTTTACTGATCGCCCTTCTGTTCAGGACGATGGATGCCTTCAAGATGTTTGACATCGTCTATGTACTCACACGTGAAGGGGGACCTGGTACTGCTACAGAGACTGTATCAATGAACCTTTATAAACTCGCCTTTCGCAACTACAATACCGGTAAAGCGTGCGCGATGGCGTATATTCTACTCATTATTATTGTTGCGCTGAGCAATATCTACGTAAAGTACCTTAATCGCGTTAAAGGAGACACACAGGAAACCTAATGCGAAGCCGAAAAAACTTTGTCCACTACGTTATATTGGGGTTTATCGCTGCGGCTGTGGTTGTCTACATCACCCCGATTTATTGGATTTTGGCGACATCTCTAAAGCAATCGACAGATATTACCACAAAACTTCCGAAGTTTGTTTTTGAAATATCGTTAGAGAACTATCAGAAGTTGATGCCGTCAGAGGGTGTGGCAGATGTAACATATCTGTTTTTAGGAGTGGTGCTTGTCGGATTATTGCTGTTCGGTTTTTTCTCCCTATTTACTGTGAGATTACCCCGTGCCTTGTCGCTCCGAAATCTCGGCTTAATCTGGAACGGCATCTTCGTTTTAACGTGTCTCTATAGCTTTCTGACGCTGCAACCGCTGCAAAGTCGTCTCCAAACGGATGCCCGTTTCAACTTCCTATTACTCATCGCCTGCACAATTATAGCGTATCTTTTGATTGCACCGTGGAGAAAAACTGGTGGACTGACATCGCAAACGATAAAAAAACAGCGACTCACCCTTGTGTTGCCAAGCGTTTTCGGGACGATAGCAATTTGTGTCGTCCTGGCAAATGGTGGGTCCAAGTATTTTTATCAGCTGCTCAATAGCATTATTATCGGTGGGGGTAGCACGATTCTTGCTGTAGGACTCGGAACACTTGCAGCTTACGCCTTCTCCCGATTCGACATCGCTGGCAAGGACGATCTCCTCTTTTTTATCCTCAGTACACGCATGCTCCCACCTGTTGTTGTTGTGATCCCAATCTATCTGATGTACAGCGCTCTTGGGTTACGGGATACACACTTCGGACTGATTTTGCTTTATACTACCTTTAATGTTTCATTTGCGGTGTGGCTCATGAAGGGGTTCATTGATGAAATTCCGAAGGAATATGAGGATGCCGCGCTTGTTGATGGCTACTCTCGGTTCCAAACCTTCATGAAGGTGATCTTACCGCAGTCTGTCACAGGCATTGCTGCGACTGCTGTGTTCTGTCTCATTACAGCGTGGAACGAGTTCGCGTTTGCTCTGGTTCTTACAGAGGTCGGCGGTAGAGCGGTGACCGCGCCCCCTTCAATTACGAGTGCGACGGGTTCTACTGGCATGGATTGGGGAAAAATTGCCGCGGGAACCTTTGTTTTTCTCCTGCCCGTTGCCGTTTTCACCTTCCTAATGCGAAGTCACCTCCTGCGCGGCGTCACATTCGGCGCAGTAAAGAAGTAAGCATTTCTTTTCTGTAGGAGCGAGTTTTACTCGCGACCCTTACCAACAACTGGCAACCTAAAACCCTGAAACCTTATCGAAATTTGACTTCCGCAATCGGTTTCTGTTATACTTACTGCAAGCAACAGAGGAGGGCGCAAAATGAGCAATCATGCACTAAAACTCACCGATGCAGAGATGCGGGATTTCATCATCAACGGGTACGTCAAGGTAAAAGTTGATTTCCCGCCGAGTTTTCACGAGAACGTTTACCAACAACTCGACGAAATGTTTGAAGGGACGGGTAATTTGGGAAACAACGTCCTACCACTCATCCCCGAAATTCAGGAGGTCTTTGATCATCCTGTTGTTCACGGCGCGATGCAAAGCGTGCTCGGTGAAGATTACGCGATGCACTCACACCGATACTGCCATTTCAACCAACAGGGCAGCGAAGGTCAGAATTTCCATAAGGATAGTTACGAAGGGGACGAGCAGATCCGACGCCACCGATGTCGTTGGACGATGGCGTTCTACTATCCGCAGGATGTCACCGAAGATATGGGATCCACCGCTGTCCTGCCCGGGTCGCAGTATTACGAGACGGGCGAAAGCGCACACCAACAGCCTGATCTCGCACTCACTGGCGAAGCCGGGACAGTGACCATTGTCCACTACGACTTATGGCATCGTGCAATGCCGAATCTGAGTGATAAGAAACGCTACATGTTGAAGTTTCTCTTTATCCGACTCGATGAGCCACAAACACCCGCATGGAAAAACAATACCGCTGACTGGCACGCGCTCGGCAACGGAGAAACATCCGAACATCCAGAATTGTGGGAATCGCTATGGGACTGGTATAACGGAAAACAGAACAGGGCTGCCAACGGTGTTTCACGTACTGAGGTCGATACCCTCATCGAAATCTTGAACGGTGATAATGAGAGAGCTCGGTTAAATGCTGCGTACCGCTTGGGACGGATTGGTGCCACTGCTGTGCCTGTCTTGAAGCAAGCGTTGTATAGTCGATCTGATGATGCTATCCGCGAGTACGCTGGATACGCTTTAAGCCTCACTGGTGCTTCCGCGGTTCCAACGCTCATTGACGCATTGCAAGCGACAGATGATTCGGTGCGGGCAAGCGCGGCGTTTGCCTTAGCGGATATGGGAAAAGCCGCACAGGAAGCGATACCTGAGCTAACACATGCCGCACAAGATCCCCACGATTTGGTCCGACGAAACGCCACAGAAGGGTTGGGACTCATCGGACAACAGGTTTCTGAAAACATGGATTTATCCGAGACGGTCCAGGTGTTAACAACCCGATTGCAGGATGACCATTATGCGGTTCGTGATAACGCCGCTCGATCTTTAGCAAAATTGGGCACGCTTGCTGAACCCGCAATTCCTACACTTGTCGCGCAACTCGAAGATGAGAACCGATATGTCCGTTTCCATGCCGCCTTAGCATTGAAGCAGATTAAGACACCCGAAGCACAAGATGCCCTCTTCAATCATCTATTCGCTTCGCGTTGGTGTGCCTTGACAACAAATAACACACCCTATTAGCGAAAACGTGGATTAAAATTAGTAGGCGAGGTTTCTGACCTCGCCTGCTGCCCGCCGATCACAGACGACTAAAAACCATCTGACAGTGTAGGGAGACCGTGGCATGGGAATCGGGAAGTACTGAATAGTATTCTCTGGATCCTGCGGACACGTGCCCCTTGGTCGGATTTACCAGAAAAGCATCCGACCTATCAAACGTGTCATCGCCGTTCAAGGCGACTTCTCCAACTGCGTTAGCGAATTCTCTTCTGACTTGAGATAAGCGTTCGGGTCATGATGCAAAGCACCCTCCGGAAGCCACTCCCAAAACGCTCCCAGACTCTTTCGTATCCGTTCCACATAGAACTGTGGAATTTCCGTCGTATCTCCGTTAAAGAAGGGTCGGAACTGAGGATCTTCATCAAGTCGTCTCCGTATTTCGCGATAGTACTTGAGTTGTTCGAACCATGGCAGGACACGGATAACGTTCACCCATCGCGGGATAAAGGCATCAATCGCCTTATAACTGCTAATGAGGTTCCTCCATGAAATATTGTGCCCAATCAGATCAATGACGTTATCGTAAAACTCATCCCACGCATAGTTTTTCGGTTTGATATTCATCCCGCGCTTACTGTCAAGGAAATAGAATGGAAAGGGGAGAACCCGTCCCGCCCGTTGATATTCAAGGTTCAGAGGTGCTGCCTGTCCGTATGCCGTCAATAGCAAATACGCAGGATACGCTCCAGGGGTCATCTCCAGGAAGCGTTTTGTGAGTTCAAACGGCTCTGTCCCTTCGTCAATATCGAGTCCAAATATGAAGTTGGTTTGAACGTACGGAACGTACCTCAGAATCATGTTAACCTGCTCCGATACCTCTCGAACTTTATCAACTCCCTGATGTCGCCCCGTCTTTGATTTGTTACCGAAGTCCTGCCACGACTCAATTCCGGGCAACAGCACCTTAAATCCGTTCCGCTGTAGCCGTTCCATATGCGGTTCCGAGAGGAGTGCCAGGCTACTTTCAGCAATGAAATCAACACTGCCTGGTGGAACGGCATCTTCGATTGCAGACAGATAGTCATCGAATCGGATACCGAAGTTGGGATCGTGCCAACCGACAATCGGGCGTTTAAACTTCTCCAAGAGGAAACGCAGATCTGCCTTCATAACATCAAATTCCAGAGGTTGATACGGAACAACCGAATCAATACAAAAACTACACGTGTATGGACACCCCATGCTACCGAGCATCGGAACCACTTTAATCCACGGAGCTTTACGGTGGGTGATTTCAATGAACTTCCAACGCTCTTGTACACTCGGCAGAGTCATCGGTTGCCCATTTGCTGAAAGGTGAACGCCCATAGGCCGGTGCTGTGAACAGTCTCGCAAAAGGTCCCGGATAGTGTCTCTGTCCGTAAAACCCAGAACGTAATCGAAATACTTCTGTGCATCTTGAGGGTAGCATCGGGCGTGAGGACCCCCAAGTACAGTGACTGCACCTCTGGATCGAAAGAGATTGCTCAACGCGTATGCCAGTTGTGCTCCCTGCGAGAACGTCCCTATCACAACGAGATCCAGCGTTTCGGGGAATTCTTCAATGGGATTTTCAAGACCCGCATAGCAGACGAAGGTGACATCATGCCCCTCTTCTTCACACCATACGGCAATAGTTTGGGGCATGATGCTTGCCAGGTTCGCGTGCATCGTCCGTGCCCACAGATTTCGCGTCGGTCCTTTAGCAACAAGATCTATAACACCAATTTTGAGTTTTCGCATAGCCACGGCTCCCTTTCCGGAAGTTTTTCTCAAACAACATGAGTTAAGCAGGGAAGCAAAGCATTCCGCGTTGGAAAAAGAACGATTTGCAGGACAATAACGCGTTAACCGAACAGGTATCACTGGATGATTAACTTTAGACTACCACGTATCTACATTTTAAAGATACCTCTTTTCCGTGCAAATCTCGCATAATCTAAAAAAATGGTAAACACAACTTCGCATGAATCCTCCGCGAGAGCCAATCTAACTGCAAAACAAGATCGCTACAGGTAACAACGAGGTCATAATCGTGTTGTGTGCCACCGTAGTCGATAGCGAGTCCTTGTGATTCAAGATAACGGTAGCATTCTCCAGCACGTTTGTCGCCGATGATGGTGAATTCAACGAGATTGAGTTTATTGAGGATATTGATGAATCCATCGGCATAAAACGGCGTGAAGCACTTCTCATATTCTGGAAGTTCAGCGGCGATTTGTTGCATCTGGGTCGTAATGTTCATCGAACCACATATAAATAAAATTTTCCTGCTCATCGAATTCCCCGTTTGCAATATACATATTCAAAGAGATATTTTAGAAAGCGTTTCTGAGCCATTCGGCGTTACAGAATGAACCATATTCCTACCCGAGCGGTAAAGATGCCGAGAACCGCACCTGCCAGAACATCGGTAGGATAGTGAACCCCAAGATATACACGCGCAACACCAACCGTAGTTGCCCAGAAAAACGTTGGAACCGGTTAAATCTACATCTATGCTCTGATTCCAAAGTTCCAACGGGTAATCTTCAAAGGTGTTCGTATGCGCATCTGCGTGCTCAGTATCGAATTTCGGGTCAAGTGCGGCATTGTTCACCAGAATATCAACACGCCCAAATTCCCTGAAAGTTCGGGCAACTATCCATTCAACAGAAGTCTTATCGGTGACATCTGTTTCGATCCCAATAGCTTTAGGGTGTCCATTCGCGTTAATCTGGTGCGCAGAGTCTTTCGCTTCTCCGCCGCGCAAATCTGCTACCACAACATGGACCGAGGCTTCAGCGAGTGCTCGACAATATTCTCTTAACATCCCCGCGCCACCGGTAACAATAGCGACCTTCCCTTTTAAATCGAATATATCTCTCTTCATTGGCATCCCCTGAAAAAACGTTTAAGAATGCAATGCTTGAACGAGTATTGTTGTTTAATCCATCCTATCTTTTTCACTCTCTGTACCAGAACAGAATACCTCTTTCCTGTGAAAGATAGACACTTTTGCAGCCAGTCTGAACCTCCCCGATAAGCCATCGTAGATAGTCAAAGGGATGGCAGAGCGTCAATAGGACACCACCTCCGAGATCTTCACGTGTGGCATAGCCTATCCGATGTTCATATCCTGCAAGTTTCGTAGATGGCGGCGTCCAATAGAGCCTAACCCAGCAATTAGAATCTTCATCTGTCTCCTATGTCTACGATGTATTTCCGCTTAAAATTGTAGTGGGGATATGTTGCATAATTTTAACCAACACATCATTTTTATATAAAAAAGGTTGGACAAAATTGTGTCAATATGTGCTAAGAAACAGAGTAGCGAGGTTGTATGAAGATTATTTTTTATTCGGTAATCCTCTTGTCTTCACGAGGTGGGTATAATCCCTGCTGGCGAGGTGTTTTTGATAGGATGTTTTGCTTGGGTATTTCTGCGGATTTCCCTCGTAACCTCGCCCAATTACCGATTTTTTAACCTCATTAAACCTCGCCAGCAAAGGAGGGTATTTCGGGCTTTCAGAATGCCCACGTATTTCGGGATTGACTATAAAAATGAATAGGCGAGGTGTCCGAGGGAAACACCTCGCCTTCTGAGCGTTATTTATCAATGACAAGCATTTTCTGCCCGGGCAAGGGGAGCCTCTGCATAAAATACTATCTGTCTACATCATGAACCACATACCCATCTGCCCTGCGAATATCCCAAGGAGTGCCCCGGCGAGCACATCTGTCGGATAGTGGACACCGAGATATACGCGCGCAACACCGACCATAGTGCCCCAGCAAAGCGTCGGAATTTGTAAAGTTGGGAGGGTACTCGACAACAGCGTCATCATCACAAAAGCAGACGCAGTGTGTCCGGATGGAAAACTAAAACGATCTGGTGGACGCACCCGAAATTGTACGTCGACAATCCGTTCATACGGTCGATCCCGTTTCATTGCTTGCTTGAGGAAATGGTATAGGAGTCTCTCAAGCAAAAATGCAAGTGTTGCTGATAAAAGGAGTGGCTTGCTGGCAGCTGAGCCGAACGTTAAGTGCACGTATAACACTAAAAATGGGTATAGACACCCGTTAGCACTCCAAGAAATGAGACGAAATGAGCGACTCAGAACTCTTCTATCGCCCCAACCAAAGATACGGTTAAACAGTAACGTATCCCATCGGGTCAGACTATTTGTAAATTCTCTAAGCATAGTTTATAAAGTGAGCAGGCACTCCTACAACACACGCCCGCTGTATCTTTTATCTCCATCTATATTATTTCAATATATTTGATACGTCCCCAACACTGTGCCGAAGACACCCAGCGAGTCTGTCTGTACGGATCAATTGCCACACTCTCACAGAGCGTGTGAGCCTACATAATCTGTGAGGTCCTGGAGCGCGATGACCTTGTAATCATTTTCGTAGAGAAATGCCATATACGCTTCAAATTGTTCCGGTTCTGTGTGGACCCATGGATGCTCAATATCCGGCACACCGTGGAAGGTAAGGATGGCGATATTTCCATCTGTTGCTTGGGTGAGTGCCCACGTGAAGTCATCAAATTCCCAATTGGGACCGGAGGCTCCCGTCGTTGGAATCAAGAGCGGATGATGGAGGGTTGGATTGTAAGCAGGTCCGCGCGCGCCCTCTCCGCTGTAAGGGAACTCTGGCGCAACACCGCGTCGGGCAAAATGAAAACCGTGTTCAGCAAGTACTTGGACTGCCGCGTCGCCATGGCTATAACCCGGATAACAGAATGTTGTCGGCTTTGAAATGCCGTAAGTCTCACACCGTGCGTCAATATGCACCAAATCCGCGCTGAGTTCCTCAGCGGGTTGTTGCGTGACGTTTCGGTGATGGCGCGTGTGATTACCAATCTCGAAACCGTCGTCGTGTAATCCCTTCACCTCTTCCCACGTCATATACGCTTCTTTATTGGTGAGGAAGTTGAGCCCTTCGGTGATATAGAAGGTTGCACCGAAGCCATAAGCCTTGAGGATCGGCGCGGCGAAAGTCGCCTGTGATTTGCACCCGTCGTCGAAGGTTAACACAACGAGTTTATCGGGGATTGTCTTCAATAAAATGTTTTTCATCTGGCAAATCTCGTATTTGCATGGAACACAAAAAAATCATAGTATGCTGGACTGTTAATTATAGACGCACATCGCGACTTAAATCAAGGAAAAAATCTGGCACCTATTTTTTTCTAGTGCTGTGTCAAGTTGCGTTTGATAGTATTGTCAGTTGGGTTGAAGGGATTTTCCCTGTAGGGGCAGTCCCTTGTGACACAGCACTAGTGATGGGTCGCGAGCGAGACGCTTACTGATCGCTAACGACCAATTGCTAATTGCCAATTGAAAAATGGTTGACAAAAATCCAGAAATGATTTAAAATATTTTTTTGGAAACCAATGGAGGTAAGAACCATGATTGACCGACGTGCATTTCTAAAATCGATGGCAAGTTTGACAACAGGCGTTCTCTTGTCATCTGCGTGTGCAGAGGGTGGTGAGGAAGAGACTGCAAGTGACCGCTTGGGGACTCTCCTACCGACACGGAGGTTTGGACGCACCGGAGAAGCTGTAACGATGCTCGGTATAGGTGGCTGGCATATCGGGGAAATGAGCGAAGCAGAGGCTCAGAAAACGATTGAGACAGCACTTGAAGGGGGTGTGCGCTTCTTTGATAGTGCAGAATCCTATCAAGGTGGCGGTAGCGAGCGTCGACTCGGTAAACTGCTTGTTCCAAAATATCGCGATGATGTGTTTCTTATGACAAAAACAACAGCACGAAACGCGACGAAAGCATGGGAACATCTTGAAAATTCACTGACACGCTTGAATACCGATCAGCTCGACCTCTGGCAGATGCACTCTGTGCAGAATCCTGCGGATGTCAATGATCGGATTGATAACGGCATCCTTGACGTTATGTTGGAAGCAAAGGCAACGGGTAAAACCCGCTATATTGGATTCACTGGACATGCAAGTCCAGCCGCGCATGAACGCGTCCTTGAACAGACTGATATTTTTGATACCTGTCAATTAGCGATGAATCTCGTTGATGTCAGTTACGAGAGTTTCATTGAAAGAATCGTGCCGACGCTCATTGAACGAAATATTGGTGTGATTGGAATGAAGGCGTTAGCAAACGGAGGTTTCTTCGGAGGGTCGCAACACGGCAAACACGGTTCAAATCCGAAAGTTGTCCCAAATCGTGTTAGTGTCTCCGAAGCGATTCGTTTCGTTTGGTCGTTGCCCGTGAGTACAATCGTTACCGGTCCAGACAATGCAAAACAGATGCAAGAGAAGATCGACATTGCGAAGACCTTCACAGGCATGGACGATGACGAACGACAGGCATTGATAGAAAAAGTGGAAGATATGGCAGGGACAACGGTTGAGTTTTACAAAACTTAACCTTTTGAAAACCGTTGTTGAATCTGTGAGTTGGGTTAAATAGAAGAAGGCAAGGACGATGTGTCCTTGCCTTCTTTATGTGTGGATCTACTATTTCTTTATGGCTGCCCATGTGGTGGTGAGTTTGTCGGTCGGAGAAACGGCGAAAGCCTTTTCCAATCCATCATCCATGATACTCTGAATCTCATCCTCACTCAGAACCACATTAAAAATACCTATGTCGTCAATGATACCTCTGTATTTACCAGCATAAACTGTTTGACAAAAATTCCGAAGTTGTTTAGAATAAGTAGAACAAGTAACAACAATGTAAATCATGATTGACCGACGCGCATTTCTAAGATCCATGGTGAGTTCGGCAGCTGGTATCCCTTTACCATCGGCGCCCGCAAAGTGTTAAGTTTTGCCAAGCCTAATCTCTTGAAAATTATTGTTAAGAAAACACAACATGCAGACTTTTGTTTTCTCGTGCGTTCTTGTCTGTTTATGTATTGCAGCGGAGGCAGATGTAAAATTTACGGATGTCACTGATGCGTCGGGTATTGAATTCCGACATTTTACGGGGGCAACCGGTGAACGTTATATGCCTGAGACGATGGGAGCAGGCTGCGCTTTTTTGGACTACGACGCAGATGGCCATTTGGACATTCTGCTCGCAAATGGGACGAGTTTGATCCCTGAAGGTCCCGTGGATACCCCGAAACTCTACCGAAACGCAGGGAATGGACAGTTTGTTGACGTCACTGAGGCAGCAGGACTCAACGTGCCGATGTACGGCATGGGGATAGCGGCTGCTGATTATGATAACGATACCGACCTCGATATCTATTTTACCAATGTAGGTAAAAACCGACTCTTCCGCAATAACGGCGATAGAACTTTCACAGATGTCACCGAATTTGCCAAGATAGGCGATACCGGTTGGTCGACAAGTGCAGCCTTCTTCGATGCCGACAAAGACGGTTGGTTGGATCTGTTCGTTTGCAACTACGTTGAATGGACACCTGAAACAGATGTTAAGTGCACGGTAAATCCGACGGGCAAGAAACAATACAGAACCTATTGCACGCCCACCGTCTATCCAGGTCAATCCTGTCGTTTCTATCGCAACCAAGGCAGTGGTAGGTTTACCGACATGACATCGCAGGCAGGATTGTATAATCCAATAGGTAAATCACTCGGTGTAACGCTCTTGGATTACAATCATGACGGATGGATCGACCTCGCGGTGGCGAACGATACTGAACCTAATTTTTTATATCGCAATAACGGCGATGGCACATTTACCGACGAAGCCGTGTTAATGGGAGTCGCCTTCAGTGAGACAGGGAAAGCACGCGGAAGCATGGGGATTGACGCAGCGGATGTCTATAACAATGGCGGCACCGCAATCATTATCGGTAATTTTAGTAATGAGAAAACAGGATTTTTTTATGCGGAACCAGATGCGGTTTACTTTACAGATAGAACGGATAGAGCAGGAATTGGAAAACTAAGTTACCGTTCTTTGACGTTTGGAATCCTGTTTTTCGATTGCGATTTGGATGGAGCACTCGACCTGTTTTGCGTTAATGGACATATTGAGCCGGAGGCACTGCGATATCAGCAGCATATCCCTTATGCACAACGCCCTTCACTCTTCCGAAACCAGCAGGACGGCAGGTTTCGAGAGATCACAAAGGCTGCGGGGCTTGATCGTATAGGTGTTGGACGCGGGTGCGCTTATGGCGATTACGATAACGACGGTGATGTGGACCTTCTCGTAAGTAATAACGGCGTTACCAAAGATTACGGCGGTGTATGGCTCCTGCGTAACGATAGTGAACCTTCATCTAATTATCTCCGAGTGAGGGTAATGGGCACCCGTAGTAATCGCGATGGAATCGGGACGCGTGTTCGGTTAACTTTGGGGGATAGCGTTCAACAGCAAATCGTCCGGACCGGCGGTAGTTACTGTTCTCAAAGCGAAATGACATTGACCTTCGGATTGGGGAAAAATAAAGCGGTTACGCAACTTGAAATCCTATGGCCCTCTGATGAGATAGACCAGTCCGTAGAACTTGAGGCGAATCAACTCATAGAGGTCGTCGAAGGTTTTTAATTTCCGGACTTAACACCGCTCCGCTTACGCTTCTTTTCCTTCGATGTTCCTAAACCGTAAACCCGTAACGAAGTGGAGAGTGGATAGATGGAACACACTTCAATTACAAAACGATGCTTATTACCCCGCAAGAAAAAATTAAAAACATGGATGTACGGATGCCTCTTTCTGACAATCTTCGGGTTAACTATCGGATGTCAAAACAACGAACAAATTTCGACTCAAAAAAAGCCAGCATCCGCGACATCCACAAAATCATCGGTTTCACCATCTGCGCAGGACTACAATAACAGCGGAACTGCTTACCAGCGTGCCGGAAGACTGCAAGAGGCAGCGGCGGCTTATCAACGGGCTATTGAGATCAAGCCGACATTAATTGAGGCACATCATAACTTAGGCACAGTGTACGTAATGCAGGGGAAACTCGCTGAGGCGATTGCTGCGTATAAGCGCGTTATTCAGTTACGACCCGACATGGCGGCGGCTTACGTTGATTTGGGCAGAATCTACGGACTCGCAGGACGGCTTGATGAGGCGATTGCTGAGTACCAGAAGGCACTTACGCGTGATGCTACGCTCGTATATGCACATTATGGGATCGGTCTCGCTTACAGACATAAAGGTATGTTCCCTGAAGCCATTGTTGCACTCGAAAAGGCGATAACTCGGCAACCTGACTTCGCCGAGGCACTCATGCAGCTGGGTTACGTTTATCGAGAAACAGAACAGTTCAACCACGCCATGGAAACATTCACTACGATTATCCAAATCTATCCGACAAACGCTCAAGCGTATCATGAGCTCGGTATCTGCCATACAAAAACAGAGGCGTATCCAGATGCTGTCAAGGCTTTTGAAAGAGCCTTACAACTGAATCCAGATGCTGTTGAAACGCAAAATCTCTTGCGTGTTGCCCAGGCGCGCGTGGCGCGTCAAAGGTAGTTCGCAAACGATTTCGTAAGAGGTCTCATTCATTTTGTTTCCTTTGGAGT